>NZIN01000013.1 GCA_002689905.1 Rickettsiales bacterium | reverse complement strand
ATATTAATTTTGAATTTAATATTTTAGAAAGAAGGCTCAGAGAACTTGGTTTTCTTAACTCTAATATTAAAATTAAGTTGAAGGATGAAAGAGAGGAGCCAGCAAAAGTTAAAGACTTTTTTTATACAGGGGGCCTTTCTGAATTTGTAATATGGATGTCTAAGACTAGTCAGCCCCTTCATTCTAAGATTATAAATATCAATGGAGAGAAAGATTCGATAAAAATTGAAGCTTCTCTTAGATGGACTGACACTTATCATGAAAATGTAAAAAGTTATACAAATAATATACCTCAAAGGGATGGTGGTACCCATCTAGCAGGCTTTAGGGCTGCTTTAACGAGGGTTTTAACTAAATACGTAAAAGAGAATAGTAGCGGTAAAAAAGAAAAATTAACTTTTACAGGGGATGATATGAGAGAAGGTTTGTTCGCAATTGTTTCTATAAAAGTACCTGATCCTAAATTTTCCTCTCAAACAAAAGATAAACTAGTGTCTTCAGAAGTAAGACCCTCAGTAGAAGGAATAGTAAATGAGCAGCTATCACATTGGATGGAAGAAAATCCTTCGGATGCAAAACTTATATGTAGAAAAATTATAGATGCAGCATCAGCTAGAGAAGCAGCAAGAAAAGCAAGAGACCTTTCAAGAAGGAAAAATGCACTTGATATTAGTAGCTTACCGGGTAAGTTAGCAGATTGTCAGGAAAAAGATGCAGAAAAATCAGAACTTTTTCTTGTTGAGGGAGATAGTGCTGGAGGATCAGCAAAACAAGCAAGAAATAGAATTTTTCAAGCTATACTTCCTTTAAGAGGTAAAATATTAAATACCTGGCAACCTAGAATCGCATCTGTACTAGCTTCTAATGAAATTGGTGCAATGATTACGGCAATGGGAACTGGAATAGATAAAGACTTCAATTTAGAAAAACTTAGATATAACAAAATTATAATAATGACAGATGCTGATGTTGATGGCTCACATATAAGAACTCTTATTCTCACTTTCTTTTTTAAATACATGAAAGATATAATTACTCATGGGCATTTATATGTTGCTCAGCCACCTCTTTTTAAAGTTAAGAGAGGAAAAAGTGAAGTATACTTAAAAGATGAGGACGGTTTAGACCAATTCTTAATAGAAAGTTCTATAAAGGATTTTACGTTGCATTATGGTAATAATGAATTGGAAATGGCAGGAGATCCTTTGCTTAGTTTTTTGAAGAGGACATATCGACAAGCTAAATTGATATCTGCTATCAATACAGATTTAAGCAAAAAGGTTATACAAGCTTTATTAATTAATGGATTTGCAAATATTAATGGTTTTGTTGAGGGTGTGCAGATAAAAGCATTATGTTTAAAGTTAGAAAAACATTTAAACTCACAAAATATGAATTATGAAAGCTGGAAGGTAGAACATAGCCTAGAAAAAAAACAGTTATTGATAAAACATATTAGTAACGAATTAGAAAAAGTTTATAAAATAAAAGAAGAACTATTAAATTCACCAGAGATTAAAAGCTTTAAAAGTTTTGAAGAAGAGCTAGAGGATATTTACTCTGAAAAAGTCAACTTAAAAATAGCAGAAAAAACCCACAAGGTTTTTGGTCCAGTGGATTTGTATGATATTATATATAATTTTACTAGAAAAAATTATTCTATTCAACGTTATAAGGGTTTAGGTGAGATGAATCCTGATCAACTCTGGGAAACTACATTAGATCCTGACTCTAGAACTCTCTTACAAGTTCAATATAAAGATGAATGGGCAGCTGATGAGTTATTTGGCAAGCTAATGGGTGGTAATGTCGAGCCTAGAAGAAATTTTATTCAAAAATATGCACTTGAAGCCGTAAATATAGATACTTAAATATATGAGAATTATTAAGTTTTCGCTTCTGCTAGGTTTTATGACTCTGGCACTATGGATAGTTTATTGTATAATTACTTTACCCGATCTGACAGGATTAGGAAATAAAACTAGAAAGCCTTCTATTAGTGTTTTAAATAATAAAAATGAAATAATGGGTTCATTAGGTGATGTATACGCTGGAAGCGTTTCTTTACAAGATATATCATCTCACTTAACTAAAACTGTTATTATAATTGAGGATAGAAGATTTTTTTCTCATAAAGGTATTGATATAAAAGGCTTAGTAAGGGCAGTATTATTTAATATCAAAGAAGGAAGATATGCTCAAGGAGCTTCTACTATTACTCAGCAATTATCAAAATTGATTTTTTTAAATAGCAATAAAAATTTATCTAGGAAGATGAGAGAACTGTTAATTTCATTTTATCTTGAATATAATTTTACTAAATCAGATATCCTCACAATGTATTTAAATAGGGTTTATTTTGGCTCAGGTTTGTATGGAGTAAAATCTGCATCTAGAAGATATTTTACTAAGTCACCAAATGACCTTAGTTTAGCTGAATCTGCAATTTTAGCGGGAACATTAAAAGCACCAAGCAAACTATCATTATTAACAAATAGAGATTCTAGTATAAAAAGAGCAAAATTGATAATTTCTCTTTTATTTAGTAAAGGAATCATTCAAGAAGATGATGTAAAATCTGCGAATAAAGAATTAGATTATTATTTACAGAATACCTCTAAAAGCAAAGCAATAAATGCTAGATACTTTATAGATTGGATATATACACAAACTCCGGAAGGAACACTTAGGTCTAAAAAAGACTTATTAATAAGGTCAACCTTAGACTCTAAAATTCAAGATGTAGTAAATGAGGCTGTTGATAATGTAATGACTAATATAGATAATGAGCAAATTCAAGCAGCAGTAGTAGTAATGAATTATAAAGGAGCAATAAAGGCTTTAAAAGGCGGCAAAAGTTGGAATAAGAGTAAGTTCAATAGAGCTACTCAATCTAAAAGGCAAATAGGATCTATTTTTAAAACTTATGTTTATTTAACAGCACTTGACAATGGTGCTAAAATTAATGATTACGTACTAGATACTCCAATTAACAGAAAAGAGTGGTCGCCAAAAAATTTTGGTAATAATTATGAGGGCAAAATTACAATAAAAAGAGCTTTTGCAAAATCATCTAATGTTGCCGCAGTTAGACTATCTGATACTATAGGTAGAGATTTAATTATAAGCCAAATAAGGAAACTTGGTGTGATTTCTAATATACCTGACGAGCCATCTATGGCATTAGGTGTCGCATCTATGTCTTTACTAGAAGTAGTAGGTTCATATGCTCCTATATGTGGGGAGGGAAAACCTATTATTCCTTACGCTATTAAAGAGATCATATTAAGGGATGGTAGTAGCTATTGGAAAAGAATTGAACCTAAACGCAAGAAAATTATTAAGAGCTCTACTAGCTATAAGATTAAGGGTCTTTTAAATGAGGTAGTAAAAAAAGGAACTGCCAAAAAGCTCTCTAAGTTTTCCTTCAAAATAATAGGAAAAACAGGGACTACCCAGAATAATAGAGATGCGTGGTTCATAGGGTGCGCTAAAGGTCATGTTATAGGGGTTTGGAATGGAAGAGATGATGATAAGAGTATGAAGAATGTCTTCGGCTCAACATTACCATTAGAAATATTCAGTAATATTATTAATAAGATATAATCTACTTCATTATCAATATAGGAGTTCCTATATTTATTTTTTTCCACAAACTTTTCATTTGTGGGTTTGTAATAGCTATACACCCCTCAGTCCAGTCATTATTTAAATTATGAAAGTTTATATCATAGCCTTCATTAGGCATGCCGTGTATCATGATTTGGCCACCTGGATGATAATCTAATTCTAATGCTCTTCTTATGTCCCATGGGTTTGGATATGAAATTTTTAAGGCTAAAAAAAAAGCACTATTACTAATTTTTTCTTCTATGTAATACAGCCCTTCAGGGGTTTTTCCATCACCTCTTTTTATTTTAGAACCCAGTGGTTCAAATCCAAGAGAGATGTCATATGTTTCGATTACTTTTCCTTTGTAGTGTAAAACAATATTTCTATTTTCTTTATAAACTACTAAAAAATCAATTTGATTTTTTGCATATAATTGATTTAAAAAAATAAATATAAAAGAAGTTATAAATTTCAACATTATTTTAATTTATTTGTTAATGTAAGAGAATTAGATGATATTTTATAAGAAATATTTTGATTATTAATCATTTTAATACTGTCAAAACTTTTACATACATTGCAATAAGAAACCCAGTTCTCAAATAAAATATTGCAAGCTTTACATTTCCAGAAATATATCTCTGAACAGTTTTGATAGAGCTTTTCAAATTGGTTAGATTTTATTTTATTATTATAGGTTTTTTCTATTTTGTATAAGTATTTATAAGCCTCTTTAGAAGGCATTATTTTTATAGATTTATTTAGATCGTTTTTAGAAGAGCCCCAAATTTTAGCATAATATTTAAATTTTCCTAAAATTAAAAATTTATAATAACAATTATCGTGCTTAGACAAAATTTTAGATATTTTTCTAATTTTATCTAGATTATCTTGATCTGAAATACTATAATTTATACATTTTTCAATATTTGGATTAGGGTTAATATTCCAATACTTCTTAAGTTTTTTAATGGAGCCTTTTTCAGACTTTTCTATACTTAATTTAAAATAAAGCTCCATATAAGGCGGAAAGAAGTTCTTATAACTAATTGCTTTTTTTAAAAATAGAATAGCATTATTTTTATCTTTGATGAAATAGTAATTAGTAGCAATTTGGTAATATATAGCACTAAGCATTTCCTTATTTCTTTTAGATTTTAAAGATATTTTTTTTTCTAAAAAATCTGATAAGTCTTTCCAATTATGATTTTCAATACAAAAGCTATAAACTCCTTCGTTTAGCCATTTAAAGTCTATTTTTTTGTCTAAAGATTTATCAAGAACATTTTTAAAAAGCACTCTATCTTTATTTTTTTTTGCATATGCAATGAGACCTTTAATAGCAAGTGGCTTTAATACATCAATATCTAGCATTTGAGTTAATAGATAGAAAGAAGTTTTATTATTATTTTTATATACTGAGTGCTGAAACTCCAATAGGATCAAAAGTGGAGAGTTAGTTAAATATTTTTTTGCAATATTAAGACTTTTCAAAACTTCTGTGCTATTCCCGTAAAAAGAAGCTATAATTCCATTATTTAATGCTAATTTTGCCTTCTTAATTTTTTTTTGTTTTACAAATTTTAATGTATTTTTAGGTAAGTAAAGTAGATTTATAATTAAAGAAATGGAAAAATATAATAAAAAAATACTAGAGATTAAAGTAATTAAAAAAAATCCTGGTGATGTAGTTATACTCCATCCAAACCATTCAATAATAACTTTTCCTTTGTTGTTTGAAAACCAACTAGCTAAAGAGCTAATTAGAGCTGTAAAAAGTATAAAAAAAATTATTTTTGGCAATTAATTTTTATTTCTTAAGGCAGCTGTTGTTTTAGCTAATAGATTTTCAGCAGCTATACTTGCATTCTTTCTAGCTTTTGCTTCTGATAGCCATGCATTTAAAACGCCTCTAGACTTGACATCTAAGCTATCAATTTCAAAAATAGCCTGCTCTAAATCTCCTCTAGAAATAGCTTCTTCTGCCCTTAGAAGAACTCCTTCCATACCAGCAATATTAGCACTATTAGTGGGTTTAATTTTTACTAGTTTTGATATTTCATCTTTTAAGTTGTTTTTCCAACTTGAATCACTTTTAGTTTTGAAAGCATCTCTTAATTCTCCTGCTCTTACAGTTAATCTAGCAGTTAAATCAGATAATGTTGGGGCTCCCCCTTTTGCAAACCTTAACAATGCCGGGTGAAGACCTTCTTTTCCTAAAGCAACTAATTGAGGGTCATAAGGAACACCTGAATGCAATCTATCTAATAAACTTTGTGCCAAATAAATTCTATTTGAGAGCTCTGATTTACTAGAGGACATAATAATAGTAGAGGTATTTTGTATTTTTTTTTCTAGTTCAATTAATTTACTTACATTATTTTCTTCAGTTAATAATAATTTATCTTCTGTATTTTTAGTTATCAAAAACAATTCATCTACTTTTTTGTAAAAGCCAGAAAGGTTCTCTTTATTTTCTGAAGTAATATCTTTTATTTCTATTAGTTTAGAGTTTAGACTATTAAGAAGTTGATTATATTCGTTTAATATAGCTTCCTGTTTTTCTATTTCATCTTGATTCTCAGTTATTATTTTCGTATTTTCTTTAACTTTATTTTCGTATTCTGTTTTTTTACTATCAGAATTGAACTCTAAATATGAGAATAATATTACTGCTCCTATGCTTCCTGAGAGTAGACCAAATATAATACTAAAAAAAGCTTCTTTAAAATTCAATATGGAGCTAAAAATATTTTTTATTACTACTAAGGTATGAACATACATCTCTTTTAATAAATTGATTAATCTATTTATAATGAGATTTATAATTTGAAAGGGAGCTTTAAATACTATACTACAAATACTTAAAATATCTTTAAGAACTAGATTAGATTTTCTTTTTGCTACAGATGATAAAACTTCTTTTTTTTTAATATTAGAGCTTCTTTTTTTGACCTTATTATTTTTTTTAATTTTTTTTATAGGTGACATTGTCCCTCTCATATTTAAATATTACTTCTCTAATGTAATCTGTATTAGGATAAGTAGGAAAAAATTTTTTAAAGTAAGGCTTATTTAATTTTTTTGCTACGTTTTCACTTATACATGCAAATTTTAAGTTAGAGATATCTTTTTTACTTAAGTATTTTTTAGAATTATTATAGAAAGTCCTAGCTCCCTTAACTGAAAGAAGGACCACCCAAGATACTTCCTTTCGTTTTACCCATAAGATAAAATCTTTAGTAAAACTATTTACTGCTTCTGAACTATAGATCTTATACCTTTTCACGTTATAACCTAACTTTTCAATTTCTGCAGGAAGGTTAAAAGATATATTTTTTGCTCCTGCGTAAATAATATCCCCCATATTTCTTTTAAAAAATTTATTCTTGTTATCTACCAATTTTATTAACATACTAGCACTATCTCCAGTACATTCAATTATATTTTTAAACCCTAGATTTTTTGCTAGATAATTAGAGGGTTTTCCTAAAATAAATAAGGACATATTTCTTTCTTGAGTTAGTTTAGATAAATAGAATACTCCATAAAAAGATGTAGTTAAAACTAGGTCATTCGAATTTATGAGAATGCTATCTTTATATATTTTATTTACTTTCAAAATAGGCAAAGAAACTAAATTATAATTTATATGAGATAATTTTTGATGCAAATATATGTTACTTACAGGTCCACTTGCTCTAAAAATTATAATTTTTTTTTTCATGAAGTCTTTTTTTTTATTTTCTTTAGTAAACTATTGCCGCATTCTTTTCCTATTCTTATAGATAATGATTTAGGGCCTATTTTTTTTTCTTTTACAAAGTATTTCATATCATTTGAAAATAAACATGCATTTAAAATAATATTTTCATTTTTAATTTTGGCATATGCACCTATAGGAGTAAAACAATCTCCATTAATTTGACGAATTAAAGCCCTTTCAGCATTTACAGAAAACCTTGTACTTTTACAGTCAATAAGTCTACATAGTTTTTTATTAGCCAAACTTTCCTTGTTATACATAATAGCTATTGCTCCCTGCCCTGGAGAAGGGAATATTTGTGATATAGGAACTGATAAAATGTTTAGATTATTATATTGTAAATTTAATCTATTAATAGCTGCTTTTGCTAAAAGTATACTATATACTTTTTTATCTAATACTTTATTTATCCTAGTTTCTATATTGCCTCTTATATGTATAATTTTTATATCAGGTCTTAAAAGTTTTATATAAGCAGTTCTCCTTGGACTAGATGTTCCTAAAGTTATGTTTTTAGGTAATTGATTTAGTTTCTTTATAGAAGTATTTTTTGTAATAATTACATCTTTAATATCTTCTCTTTTAAGAAAAGCTCCGATTTTAAGTCTTGGATCTATGTGTCCTGGGATATCTTTAGCAGAGTGAACTCCAATATCTATTTTTTTATTTAGTATGAGTTGATCTATTTCTTTTGTGAATAAACCTTTACCACCATTTGCTTTAAATTCCTTGTTACTTACTCTATCTCCTTTAGATCTAAAGTACAATACTTCTATTTTACTATAACCAGCTTTATTTAACATAGAGACTACTAATTGAGTTTGTATTTTTGCAAGCTCACTACTTCTTGAACCAATTACAATTTTTTTATTTATCATGTAAGGTATACTAAATTATATTATAAAATAATAACATGAAAATTTTAGGTATAGAAAGCAGTTGTGATGATACATCAATTAGCATAGTGGATAGTAAAAAAAATATTATTGCTAATGAAGTATTATCACAAAATCATATTCATAAAGAATTTAATGGGATAGTACCAGAGTTGGCTGCTAGAAATCACATTTTATTTATAGATAAGATGTTAAAAAAAATTCTTGTTGATAATAAAATAAATATTAGTGATATTAATTTAATATCTGCCACGGTTGGACCAGGGTTAATAGGAGGACTTTTAGTGGGACTTACATTTGCAAAAACTCTAGCCCAAGTTAATAATATTCCTTTTATTGGGGTTAATCATTTAGAAGGGCATGCTCTAACTGCGAGATTAACAAGTACAATTAAATACCCGTATTTATTGTTATTGGTATCTGGAGGGCATTCAAATTTTTACTTTATAGCAGATATTAATAAATATTATTACCTAGGGGGAACATTAGATGATGCATTAGGAGAAGCATTCGATAAAGTAGCTAATATTCTTGATTTAGGTTTTCCAGGTGGAGCTTTACTAGAAGAGCTGGCAAAAGAAGGAAAGCATAAAAAAATCAAACTTCCTAAACCATTAATAAATAGTAATAATTTAGACATGTCTTTTTCTGGTTTGAAGACTGCTGTTTTTAATATTAAAAATAATAAGTTTTATAATAAAGCTTTTTCTTCAGCAGATATTGCAGCTAGCTTTCAAAAATCGGTTACAGAAATCTTATGTAAAAAAATTTCTCTAGCAATAAAAGCTAGTGAAAAAAAATATAATGATTTTCAGAATGTTGTAGTAGCAGGAGGAGTAGCAGCAAATCAATATTTGAGAAACAATTTAGAACAAGCAGTAAAAAAAGAAAATAAAAATTTTTTTTCACCTCCACCTAAACTTTGTACAGATAATGGAGCAATGATAGCTTGGGCTGGCTATGAATTATATAAAACTGGAATTATAAGTAATTTGGAAATCAAGGCAAAGCCAAGGTGGCAATTAGAAGATTTAGGAGATAGAGAATGAAAAATAATATATTAATTATTGGAGCCGGTGCTTGGGGTACGTCAATTGCTAACCTAATAGCAAATAATAAAAAAGGTACAGTTTATTTATGGGCCTATGAAAAAGAAGTAGTTGATCAAATTAATACTAAAAAAATAAATAATATTTATTTACCTAAAATAAAACTAAACAAATACATAAAAGCAATAAATAATTTCAAAAATATTAAAGCTGATTATGTATTCATAGCAGTTCCTTCTCAGTTTGTTTATCAGTTAATAAAAAAATATTTAATGCATTCTACAAAGGATAATAGTTCATCAGCCTCATTTATAATTTGCTCAAAGGGATTTGATCTTAAGAAAAAAAAATTACTCAGTGAAGTGCTAGCACCTTTTTGCTCTATAAGTAAAATAGCTATATTGAGTGGGCCGAGTTTTGCAAAACTAGTAGCAGAAAAAAAGCCAACCGCCGTTACTTTAGCATGCAAGAATGTAAAGACAGCAAATAGTATTAAAGATTTATTAGCACATAAATATTTTCGAGTTTATCTGAATACAGATATTATAGGAGTTCAGGTAAATGGCGCTATTAAAAATATTTTAGCTATAGCTGCTGGTATTGCCGATGGGCTAGGATATGGAGAGAATGCACGTGCAACTGTAATTAGCAGAGGCTTAAATGAGATAGAGAAAATTTCTATAGCCATGGGAGGGAAAAAAAATACGATTCTAACTTTATCTGGTATAGGAGATATTTTATTAACTTGCACTTCTATTTCCTCAAGAAATTACTCTTTTGGATTTTATTTAGGAAAAGGAATATCCCATAAAAAAATACTTAAAAACAAAAGTACAGTAACTGAAGGTATTGAAAATTCTAAGGCATTATATTTAATTAAGAAAAAATTAAAACTAGACACGCCTATACTAGACTCTGTTTATAAAGTTTTAGTAAAAAAGCGTCCTATAAATAAAATAGTTAGTGAATTATTAGCAAGACCATTAAGGAATGAATAATTAGCTTCTTAATAGATCATTTATAGAAGTTTTTGATCTAGTTTGGGCATCTACAGTTTTTACTATTACGGCACAATATAAATTTACGTCAGTCTTTTTTTTACTGCTCATAGAGCCAGGAACAACAACTGAATATTTAGGAACTCTACCATATATTATTTTACCACTAGACCTATCAACTATTTTAGTAGAGGCACCTAAATATACTCCCATAGATAATACGCTTCCCTCTTCTACAACGACTCCTTCTGCTACCTCAGACCTAGCACCTATAAAACAGTCATCTTCAATTATAACAGGAGATGCTTGCAAGGGCTCAAGAACTCCTCCTATGCCAGCTCCACCAGATATATGACAGTTTTTACCTATTTGTGCACAACTTCCTATAGTTGCCCAAGTATCTACCATAGTGCTTTCACCAACATAAGCTCCTATATTTATAAAAGATGGCATAAGTACAACATTTTTTTCTATATGTGTTCCTTTCCTAACTATTGCGTTAGGAACTACTCTAAAGCCAGCTTTCTTAAATTCTTTCTTCTTCCAACTACTAAACTTAGATGGAACTTTATCCCACCACGAACTGCTACCTGGACCATTAGATATAGTCTTTTGTTCATTTACTCTAAAGGATAAAAGAATTGCCTTTTTTATCCATCCATTCACTTTCCACTCATTATTAATTTTCTCTGCTACTCTGATTTTTCCTTTATCAATTAAATCAATAGTATCTGATATGGGTTTAATTAGTTTTTTATTAGATTTAGGGTTTAAGTCTGTCCTTTTACTCCAAATTTGGTTTATTTCTTTTTTTAAAATATTAACTTTCATATCATATAACCCCTTCTTTAATTTTTATTATTGTATCTGATAAATTACTGCATATTATATCAATATAATCAAAAGTATTTCTATTAAAAAAATTTTTTTTAATTAAAGCTGTTTTTATTCCTAATTTTTGTGCTGTCTTCAAATTATTAGGTAAGTCATCTATCATTACTGTATTGCTCGGATTAAGATTATATTTAAAAAGTACCTTTTTATAAGTAGCGATATCAGGTTTAGGTATATAACCAGCATCTATTATATCAAATATAGCATCTATATTTCTTTCTAAGCCAACTTTCTTAAGTACTCTGTTAGCATGTTCTTTAGAACCATTAGTAAATATTATTTTCTTACCTTTATAATTTTTTAAATGATTCTCTAAGCTTTCATTTTTCTTTATGCTACTTAAATTAATATCATGTACGTATTGTAAAAAAGGCTCTGGATCAATATTATTATAGAGCATCAAACCTCTCAAGGTTGTCCCATTCTCTAGAAAATATTTTTTTTGGATTTTATATGCACTATCTAATGAAACATTAAGTTTTTTAGAAATAAAACTTTTCATTTTCGCATCTATTTGTTGGAAGATTTCTGAATCTTCAGAATATACTGTATTATCTAGGTCTATTAATAAATCATACATATTTTTATTCTCTAAATAAGGTACCGATTCCCTTATCACTTAATAACTCTTTAAGAAGAGCATTTTTCACTCTTCCATCTAAAATAACAGATGCTCGAATTCCTCTTTTAACTGCTTCAATACATGTATTTACCTTTGGGATCATGCCGCCATATATTATTTTATCAGCTATTAGTTTATTAACTTCTTTTAGTTTAAGTTCACTTAATAATTTACTATCTGCACCTATTACTCCTTTAACGTCAGTAAGCATAAGTAGTCTCCTTGCCTTTATTTCAGATGCAATAAACCCTGCAGTCAGGTCTGCATTAATATTTAACTTTATACCTTTATTATTAGAACCTATAGGAGTTATTATAGGAACAATATTTCTAGATATAAGCTCTAATAAAAGCTCTTTATTAATTGCTTTAGGTCGTCCAACTAGACCTAAGTCAGGTGCAGTTAAAATATTTGTAGCATATTTTTTAGCTATTATAATTTTTGAGTCTACTCCAGATAAACCTAAAGCATTAATGCCTTTTCTAGAAAGAGCAAAGGATATATTTTTATTTATAACACCTGATAACACCATTTCTACTATATCAAATGTGTCTTTATTTGTTATTCTCATACCATTGAAGAAGCTCGGCTTAATATTTAATTTTTCTAGCATTTCATTAATTTGAGGCCCACCACCATGGACTATTATTGGCTTAATACCAAGATCTACGAGTATTTTTATATTTTGAGAAAAATTTATGGATAGTTTGGGATCTATCATAGCGCTTCCGCCATACTTAATAACTAATATTTCTCCAACGTATTTTTTAAGATTCTTTTTTATCTCTACTTCAGATGCAGAAATAATATTTTTAATATTATTAATCATTTGAACTAATCGTATTAATAATTTGTTTTTTAATGTCTTTTATTCCTAGCTTAGTTTTAGAGCTGGTAAAGAAAGGAAAATTATCTTTTATAAGTTTATGTATTTCAAACCCCTTTATCAATAACTCTTCTTGTTTTTTTGATATTTTATCAGTTTTAGTAAATATTATTTTAAATAAAATTTTATTAGTCTCAAGAAATTCTATAAAGTTAATATCACTCTCTTTAAAACCATGTCTAGAATCTATTAAAATAAAAACTTTTTTTAAATAAGGCCGTTTTGTTAAATATAAGAAAATCAAACCCGATATTTCTTCTGTTTTTTTTTTCGATACTCTGGCATAACCATAACCTGGTAGATCTACCAATATAAATTTTTTATCTATAGTATAAAAAAAAATCTTTTTTGTATGCCCAGGCCTACTAGAAGTAGTAGCTAAAGATTTTCTATTGGTTATGGCATTTATTAAAGAAGATTTACCTACATTGGATCTTCCAGTAAAACAAATTTCAGGTAATCCGTAGAATTTTAATTCATTATAATTTTTAAAACTCAATTTGTTATCAACGGTTTTAAAATTCAGTATTTTCATAAAATCATTTTGTTTTTTTCAGTATTATCCATTGCTGGCCTATAGATAATATATTATTCCAGGTCCAATAAATAACTAGGCCTGCTGGAAAAGTAGCAAACAAGAATAGAAACATCAGAGGTAGAAAGGACATTATTTTGGCCTGCAAGGGGTCAGGAGGAGCAGGGTTTAATTTTTGTTGTAAATACATTGTCAATGCCATCAAAAGGGGCCATGCTCCAATCATTAAAAATGAAGGAGGTGTAAAGTTAAATATACCAAATAAGTTAAATATAGTAGTAGGATCAGGTGCAGATAAATCCTTTACCCAGCCATAAAATGGAGCATGCCTAGTTTCTAAAGTAACAAATAAAACTTTATAAAGAGCAAAAAATATTGGAATTTGCACTAGTATAGGCAAACATCCAGAAAGAGGGTTAACCTTTTCTGTCTTATATAAAGACATAATTTCTTGTTGCATTTTAAGTTTATCATTTTTATACCTTTCTCTTATTTCTGTCATCTTAGGGGTAAGAACTTTCATTTTACTCATTGACTTAAAAGACTTGTTAGCTAACGGAAATAGAAATATTCTTATTAGTACTGTTAACGCTAAAATTGACAATCCTACATTACCAAAAATATCAGAAAATTTATGCAATACTAAAAATAGTGGCTTTGTTATAATATAAAACCATCCAAAGTCAACAGCTCGATCAAACATTTCTATTGCAAGATTTTTAGAATACTTATCTAATAAATTAACTTCTTTAGCACCAATAAAAATATTAGATTTCACAAGTATCTTACTTCCACTTTCTAATAATATTTCACCACCAGTATATTGAGCTTGATAGCGTTCTATATTTCCTAATGTAGCTTTAAAACCACCTTCAATTCTGGTTTTCTGATCTGGAATAAGCGCAGCTAACCAATATTTATCGGTT
>NZIN01000012.1 GCA_002689905.1 Rickettsiales bacterium | reverse complement strand
TTTTTCATTTATGCCAAACTCCTTAGACAGTCTAAAAGCTTCGCTAACTCCTATCATATTAATACCTAGCATCATATTATTACATGCCTTGACTATTTGACCTGATCCCGATTTACCTACATATATTATATTCTTTCCTATTTTATTTAAAATATTTATCACATCATTGAAACATTTTTTTTTTCCTCCTACCATTATTGTAAGAGATGCTGCTTTAGCTCCAGAAACACCTCCTGAAACTGGAGCATCTAAAAAGTCGACACCCTTCTTACTAAATGCTTTAGCCACTCTTAAAGTAGTATTGTAATCTACTGATGAACAGTCTATGAAAGTAGAGCCTTTTTTTATATGATTTATAATACCATTTTTTCCTAACACTAAATTAGATAAAGCTTTTCCATCTGGTAACATGCTAAATATTATTTTACAGTCTTTAGTTAAATCTTTATAATTTTTGGTAATTATGGCACTGCTATTTTTAAAAGCTTTAAAATTTTTATTATTAATATCATACAAAAATAGTTTATGTTTGCTTTTGATTAAATTTAAAGCCATAGGACTGCCCATTGCACCCAAGCCTATAAATGAAATATTTTTCATGGTATAAATAATTCCTTTTCTTCTAAATTTATAAAATAATCTTTAATTTGGAATTCATCTAATTCTTGTACAGTTTTTGGTTCCCAGTGAGGGTTTCTATCTTTATCAACTAAATTAGCTCTAACTCCTTCATAGAAATCGTTTTTGGACATCATAGATTGACAGATTCTAAACTCCATACTTAGACATTCTTTTAAATTAAGTTTTTTAGATAACTCTAATTGTTTTGTTGCAACACCCATACTACTTGGAGACTTCTTCTTTAATGTATCAAGTTGTTTTTTACACCACTCATCATTCTCTTCTTCTAAAGAATCAAAAATTTTCTTAATATTATCTTTAGCAAAATGTCTATCTATAAAGTTTATTTCATTTTCTAAAGATGGAATAATTTTGCTTTTTTTATCAAAATCTTTTAATAAAAAATCTATGTCATCTTTCTTATAATTTGAGAGTGCTATCATCTTAACTGTAAAATCATTTACTGAACTATTTTCTAATAAATGAGTGCCAATACCAGAAAACATAGAATTCTGCCCATCTAAACTTTTACCAGTAAGTGCTAAAAAAACACCTAAAGAATTATTCATTCTCGATAAAAAATATCCTCCACCTACATCAGGAAATAATCCTATAGCAGTCTCAGGCATAGCTGTAATTGTATTTTCACTTATAATTCTGTGGCTTCCATGTACTGAGAGTCCTAAACCTCCTCCCATGGCAATACCGTTAAGCAAAGATATCCAAGGTTTGCCAAAATTACTTATTTCATAATTTAATAAATATTCTTCCTTAAAAAAATCATATGATAAATTATTACCTTTATTTCTATCATGGTATACACTTACTATATCGCCACCTGCACAAAAAGACTTTTCTCCTGCTCCTTTAATTAATACTCCACTTATAGTATCATCATTTTTCCAATCTAAAATATTTTTAGATATTATTCTTACCATATTTAGATTAAGTGCATTTAAAACTCTCTCTCTATTGAGAGTAATAATAATAGTAGACTTATTTTTTTCTATAATAACTTCATTCATTTTAGTTTCCTATAATGTTTCTTGAAATTATAACTTTCATGATTTCATTTGTCCCTTCTAATATTTGATGCACTCTACAGTCTCTTACCATTTTTTCGATTCCATATTCAGATAAGTACCCATAACCTCCATGAATTTGCAATGCTTCATTGCAAATATTGTAGCAAACATCTGTAGCAAAATTCTTGGCCATAGCAGATCTCAAAGTAGTGTCACTTTGTTTATTATCCAATGCTTTTGCTGCTTCATGAACCATCAGTCTAGCTGCATTATAATCTGTAATCATGTCTGCTATCTTAAATTGTATATTTTGAAACTCTTTAAGAAACTTTCCAAATTGCTTTCTTTCATTAATATATGCAATGCTTTTATCAATACAAAATCTTGCAGCACCTAGCGAACAAGAAGCAATGTTAATTCTACCCCCATCGAGTCCTTGCATAGCAATTTTAAAGCCATCACCTGGCTTGCCTACTATATTTTCAAAAGGAGCTATACATTGATCAAAAGCTACTACTCTAGTTGGCTGATTTTTCCAACCCATTTTTTCTTCATTTTTTCCAAAGGAAATCCCTTCACTACTTTTTTCTATAATTACACAAGAACTTTCGTCTCTATTGTTAATTTCAGTTTTCATCATTACAAAATATAAATCAGATTCTCCAGCACCAGAAATAAAAGATTTTGAGCCATTAATATTTAGTGAACTATTATTTGAATCAGGCAAGCCTTTGGTAATCATGGCATTAGCATCAGATCCTGATCCTGGTTCTGTTAAACAGTAAGAACTAATGCTTTCCATACTAGTTATTTTTTTCATATATTTATTTTTAAGTTCATCGCTACCAAATTGGCTTAGCATCCAAGCTGTCATATTATGAATAGATAAAAAAGCAGAAGTCGAAGGACAAGCGTAAGCTAATTCTTCAAAAATAAGACTAGCATCTAATCTAGTTAACCCGGTTCCTCCGTCCTTTTCAGGTACATATATTCCAGCTAGACCAAGTCCAGCTGATTTTTTAAGAACTTCTTTAGGGAATATTTGTTTTTTATCCCACTCTATTGAATTATTTATTATATGCTCATCAGCAAATTGCTTAGTAGAATTGATATATGCTTTTTGATCAACCGTTAAATCTGTGTTTATATTTAAATACATTTTTACCTATATTAATTGAAAAAAAAAAATATACTATAACTTATGAATAATTTTTTATCAAATTTTCCTTATATAAGACCAAGAAGGCTTAGAAAAGAAGAATGGATTAGGACTCTAGTTCAAGAGAATATATTAAGAGTTGAAAATTTAATATTACCTATTTTTTTAACATATGAAGATAAAAGTAATTCTATAAAAACAATGCCAAATGTTTATAGAAATACTGTTAATGATGCTGTAGCGTTAGCTAATCAAGCACATGAACTAGGCATAAAAGCTGTAGCTCTTTTTCCTGAAGTTCCAGAAGAAAAAAAAGATGTTATGGGTAAGGAAGCCTTAAATGATATGAATATTGTCTGCAAAACAGTAAGAGAAATTAAAAAAAATATAAATCAACTAGGCATTATTTGCGACGTTGCTTTAGACCCTTATACTCTAAGTGGTCATGATGGAGTATATTTAAATAACGAAGTTAATAATGATGAAACCTTAAAAGTTCTTTGTAATCAGGCTCTAGTAAATGCAGAAGCTGGATGCGACATTATAGCTCCGTCTGATATGATGGATGGTAGAATTAAATCTATAAGAGAGAGCTTAGATAAAGCCTCTTTTCAAAATACACTTATTATGTCTTATGCTGCTAAGTATGCTTCAGTATACTATAGCCCTTTCAGAAACGCTATTTCTGCTTCAAGCGATTTAGGCCCTAGTAAAAAAAAGACTTATCAAATGGATTACAATAATATTGACGAGGCATTAAAAGAGGTATCTTTAGATATTAAAGAGGGTGCTGATATTATATTGATAAAACCAGGTATGCCATATTTAGATGTGCTCAGCATTGTAAAAAAAACTTTTAATTATCCCACCTTTAGCTATCAAGTTTCTGGTGAGTATTCAATGATTTCTAGATCCATAGAGGAAGGTTTAATAAATAAGGAAGAAGCTATTATTGAGACGTTAAGTTGTTTTAAAAGAGCAGGTGCAAATGCAATTTTAACTTACTTTGCTATTGAAGCAGCAAAAATTATTCATAATGGTTAGAATTATAAAATTTTACCTCTTTCAATTCTTATAATATCAGCATTAATTCTTCTTGAGAAGCTCTCATCTGACTCAGTAATCATAGTAACTAATTTTTTTTTATTAAGATTACTTATTAATTCTACTAATCTTTCAGCTAATGCTGGGGCAACTCCTTCGAAAGGTTCATCTAGTAGCAGTAAGTCTTTTCCCACTATCATCGCTCTAGCTAAGGCTACAAGCTTTTGCTGACCTCCTGATAGTTGAAACGCTTCTCTATGTAAAAAATTTTTGATCTCTGGTATAAAAGAAACTACTTCTTCTAATTCCTCATTTAAATTTTTTTTGTTTAAGCTCCATAAAGGTATCATAATATTATCTTTTACAGTTAATTCAGGTATTAGTCTTCTGTCTTCTGGCATATATCCTATCCCTAATTTAGACATTTCATGTGTTTCTTTATCATTAATTGTGCTTTTCTTAAATTTAATTACACCAGACTTTGAGGGTAATAAATTCATTATTGCTCTAATTAATGTAGTTTTACCTGCCCCATTCCTTCCTATTACACTGGAAAATTTTGTGACCTGAAAAGATACTGACTTAAGTATATTAATGTTGCCAATCGAAACTTCTAAATCACTAATATTTAACATTATGGCCACCAACTATATATTTTTTTACATCCTCATTACCTAAGACTTTTTTTGGATTTCCATCTGCTAATATTTCACCATTATAAAATGCGACAACTCTATTAGAAAACTTTTCTACTATTTCCATATCATGCTCAATAAATAATACAGCTATATTAAGTTCTTTAATTGCTTTTATTATATTATGCATGACAATATTTTTTTCATCTGTACTTATCCCAGAAGTTGGTTCATCTAAAAGAATTACCTTTGGTTTTCCAATGATAGCTAATATAATATCTAATACTTTTCTTGCCCCTTGAGGTAATTCTTTTACAATATTATGCTTAAACTTTTGCAATGAAAATTTATCTAAAAGTTTAATAGCATTTTCAAAATTAGCTTTAGTATATGCTTCTTCTAAAAAATAATTTTGTTTGTTTTGAGAAACTAAATCAGTAATAATTATATTTTCCAAAACACCTAGGTTTTCAAATACTTGAGGTATTTGGAATGACCTGTGAATGCCTATACTTTTGATTTCTTGAACATTGCACTTTGATATATCTTTATTTTGAAAAGTAATTTTACCCGTATCAGCTTTTAAATATCCAGTAATCATATTACAAAATGTTGTTTTACCAGCACCATTAGAACCAATTACACCTATAATCTCATTTTCTCGCATAGAAAAATTAATATTTTTTGCAGCTATAACTGATCCAAAACTCTTACAAAGATCTTTTACACTTAATAGCATTTATTTAACCTTTCTATTAAATATTGATCCTAAACCTTGCGGAAGATATAAAATACCCAATATCAGAATAACACCAATTATCATTTGCCAAGTATTAGGAAAATAAAATAATGCATAAGACCTTATAAATTCAAAAAATAGCGACCCCAATAAAGGAGCAAATACATTTAGACTTCCAGATAAAATTGCAACAAAAACAAACTCTCCAGATTTAGTCCAATATGCAGTATCTTCTGGAGTAATATGACCGATCAAAATTACCATCAATCCTCCACCTAGAGCAGCAAGTGTACTAGAAAATATATATATTTTATGAATTTGTTTATTTACAGAAATACCTAAATATGATGAACGTATTTCATTTTCTTTTATGGCATCCAACATTTTTCCAGATGGTGATTTTAAATATTTCATTACTAAAAACATCATAAGACCAGTAAATAAAACAATAAAAGTATATGAGAAAATATTTAATCTCTTTTCATATTCAATTACCTGACCAAAATAAGTTAAACTTTTTATCCCAAATCCATCTGTTGAACCTAGAGAAATACTTTTTACGATAATTCCAAACAATATCATTGATAAAGCAAGGTTTAGCATCGCAAAAAAAATGCCTCTAAACCGTCTAACAAAAAAGCCCAACAAAAATGAAATACAAAAACCTGCAAACAATGCTATAAAAATTAGCAAAAAAGCTTCTTTTACGTTTAAAAAATTATATGTCATTGCAACGGCGTAGCCCCCTAAACAATAATACATACCATGTCCAAAGGAAACTAGACCTACTCTCATTAATAATAGCAAGCCCAATACAACTAGACCATTACAAAATGATAAAGATATAGTATTAATTGCATGATCAGGAATAAAAAACCAAAATGATAAAAAAGATAATAAAAAAATGACCAATACAATTTTTTCATTTTCAAATAGTTTCTTCATATTATATCTTTCTAATCTCTTTACTACCAAAAAGACCCTCCGGCTTAAATGAAAGTATAATTGCCATTACAAAAAAGACTATGAAAAGTTCTAATTGTGGAGCATAAAATATAGCAGTAGTTCTTGCAAAACCTATAAAAAGAGCTCCAATAGCTGCCCCAGAAACACTTCCTAAGCCACCAGTGACTACTACTGCAAAAGTTAAAACAATTACTTCTACTCCAATACCAGGAACTACTGAAATCATTGGAGCTGAAATTGCTCCTCCTAAACATCCTAATAAACACCCAATTGTAAAAGTATAAATAAATACCTTATTTACATTTATTCCTAAAGCTGATGACATTTCCCTATCATTTATGACTGATAATAAAAGTTTGCCCAATTTCGTATATTTCATTGTAAGATAAAATAATAGCCAAATTAGCAAGGCTATAAAAATAATTGCTAAATCATATACTACATAAGGAATAGTTAATATATCTATATTACCTAACATCATTCTAGGTTGATATGGTAAATAAGAGCTAGTTCCAAATATTAGTTTCATAGTATCTTCAAAAATTAGAAATAGCCCATATGTAACAAGTACTATAACAATCTCATCTCTGAAATATATTTTTCTTAAAAATATTTTCTCTATAAAAAGACTTAGTATAATCCCTACTGTTATTGCAGATAAAGGTATAAATAAAAATGCTAGATAATCAAAACCAGAAAAGTTTGTAAAAAACCAGCCTATAAGCCACGCATTTGCATAAGCTCCAAAAGCATATAAACTACCATGAGCAATATTAAGTACTTTCATTACTCCATATATTAAGGTTAGTCCTGATGCAACCATAAAAAGCCATGAAGCATAGACTAAACTATCTAAAATTATAAAAGGTATTGAAGCCATAATTAATTTCCTATTTAAAGGTAATGAATTTTTTTCATTTATGCATTAAAATAATTTCCAATGATTGACAAATTTGAAAATTATTATTCCATAGCTCCAATGATGGGTAAAACTGATAGTTATTTTTGCCTATTGATGGAACTAATTAATAATAATACTACTATATATACCGAAATGATGCATTCTGAAGCAATCAATAGAACTAATATATTAGAAAATTATAAGGCATTAAATAGTTTATCATATATTGCTATTCAAATTGCTGGTAATTGCCCTAAAAGTCTTTCAAAAGCTGCAAAAAAAGCATCAACTTATGGATTTTCTGAAATTAACATTAATTGTGGTTGTCCTAGTAAAAATGTATCAGCAGGAAAATTTGGCTTGTCTTTATTAAAGAATCCTAAACTTGTGAAACAATGTATAAATGCAATTAAAAATGAGACTTCCACGAAAGTAAGTGTAAAAACTCGAATAGGCATTGACTATAATTCAGATAATGAATTATTAGATAATTTCATACAGGAAGTAAATTTATCAGGAGTAATAAAATATATTATACATGCAAGAAATGGAATTTTAGCGAAATTAAGCACAAAACAAAATTTAAGCATTCCTTCTTTAAACTATAAAAGAGTTTTTGATTTGAAGAGAAAGTTTAAAAAAAATATTATTATAATTAACGGTGGTTTTTTAAGTACGAATAATTTTGATACTTACAATAAAAAAGTTGATGGTATTATGATCGGGAGAGAAGCTTATAAAAACCCATGGATATTTTCAAAAAATACTGTTTCTTCCAATGATAAAATAAATATTGTTACAAAATATATAGAAAAATTAATAATCTATTTTGAAAAAAGATCCTTTAATAAGAAATCCCTTTATCATATACAAAATATTTTTAATAATTATTATGGTGCAAAAGATTGGAGAAAAAATGTTAATTACGCCGCTCAGAATAATGATTTACAGCACCTATTAAATTATATAAAGTATATAAATTAGAGGAAAGTTTTGCAATACATTATTAATTCTAAAATAATAAATCTTATTATAGTAATTACAACGTTACTCTTGATAAATTCATGTGCCTATTTTAGAATTAAAACACTAGACAAGCATGATTATTCTGAAAATAATATTTATGATTTAATAGCTAAAGAGTATAAAAATTTTGCTAATTATGAACTTTATGAAATGCATGATGAAATTGATGCTAACTATTTTGCTTTTAAAGCTATAAATACATTAAATAAAAAAATAATTAAGATAGAAGAGCCACATGATTGGAATATACCCAATAAATATATAAAGGAAGTAACTGAAGAATATAATAAGATTAATAGCTTATTAAAAAAGGATATGATTTTCAATTACCCAATTTTAATAGCAAAAGTAGTCTCTGGATATGATTGCTGGTTAGAACAACTAGAAGAAAACTGGCAAATTAAAGACATAGCTAATTGCAAATTAAAATTCATAAGTGCTTATAATGAGCTATTAAAAATTGAAAAAAATAATAATAAAAAAAATATTGCATTAATTGAAAAAGATAAATTAGTTTTAAATAAAGAAAGAGAATTAAAAAATATTTATAATTTAAAAAAAGAAATTGTTTTATATTTTGATCACGATAGCTATAAGTTAAATGAAAAAGAATTAAGCAAGATAAAAAAATCTTTAAAAGGTATTAAATCAAATCAGTCTATAATAATCTATGGTCATACTGACACTAAAGGTTCAAAAAATTATAATTTAAAATTATCAAAAAAAAGGGCTACTGCTGTAATGAACTATTTACAATCAATAAGCATAGAAAACAACATAATAACTATAGGATATGGAGAAAGATATCCTTTAATAGTTACAGGTGATGAAACCACAGAAGAAAAAAATAGAAGAGCTGAAATTATAATAAATTATTAACAGGAAAAAAAGATGATACCTAGATATTCAACTCCTGATATGGAAAGTATTTGGAGCACAGAAAATAAATACTCAATTTGGTTGGAAATTGAAATATTAGCATGTGAAGCGATGGAAAAGAGTAAAAAAATACCTAAAGGTACTTCTAAAAAAATAAGATCAAAAGCAAATTTTGATGTAAATAGAATTTTAGAAATAGAAAAAAAGACTAAACATGATGTTATTGCCTTTTTAACAAACGTAGCTGAGTATGTAGGAAGTAGTTCCAAATTTATACACCAAGGGATGACATCTTCTGATGTTCTTGATACCTGCTTATCAGTTCAATTAAAAAATGCTTCAACAGTTCTTATTAAAAATTTAAAACTAGTATTAAATTCTTTAAAACAAAAGTCTTTAGAAAATAAAGAACTTATAACTATAGGAAGAAGCCATGGCATACATGCAGAACCTACTACAATGGGATTAAAATTTGCATATGCTTATGCTGAATTTAAAAGAAGTTTAAAGAGATTAGAGATTGCAAAAAAAGAAATTTCAATATGTAAAATATCTGGACCAGTAGGCACTTATTCCAGTATTTCTCCAGAAGTTGAAAATTATGTTGCAAAAAAGTTAGGTTTAGTTTCTGAAGACTCATCTACACAAATCATACCAAGAGACAGACACGCATCTTTTTTTTCCACGTTATCTATTTTAGCATCTTCAATAGATAGATTAGCTACTGAAATTAGACATTTACAAAGAACAGAGGTTTTAGAAGTTGAAGAAAGTTTTGAGAAAGGGCAAAAGGGAAGCTCTGCTATGCCTCACAAAAGAAACCCTGTCTTATCTGAGAATCTATCTGGTATCTCAAGATATATTAGAAATCTTTGTCACACTAGTCTTGAAAATATAGTGCTTTGGCATGAACGAGATATATCTCATTCTTCTGCAGAAAGAATTATGTGTCCTGATATAACTATAGCGCTAGATTTTTCCCTTAAACGCTTGAATAATGTAATAGAAAACTTAATTATATACCCTAAAAATATTAAATATAATTTAGACAAATTAAGAGGTTTACATTTTAGTCAAAATGTCATGCTAGCTTTAATTAATAAAGGTTTACTCAGAGAAGAAGCCTATTCTATAGTACAAAATAACGCTATGAAAACATGGAGGGATGTAAATAATAAATCAGGAAATAGTTTTTATTTTAATTTAAGTAAAGATAAAAAAGTTACTGAACTTATTAGCAAAAAAGAGCTTAAAAAATTGTTTAATAATAATACCTACTTAAAAAATATCAGTGTAATTTATAACAAAGTATTTAAAAAAAAGTAAATTAAACAGCTATTTATATTAAGCTGAATTATAAAATCAAATAATTTCTTATATGTAAAAATAATTTGTATATGCTTAATTATTTTAATTATTATAAAATTTTTGTTTTAACTTAATAACTATTTTTAATATCATATTTGTAGTTTTCTCTTTGTGTTTGCTAATTAAACCCTCATATGATTACATACTTTTTAAACGCCAAATTATCATTTATTTAACAAATCATTTATTTTAAATCTTTTATTATATATAGCCTAACTTTCTTTAGAATACATTTATCAAAGATATGATTTTTAATATAGAAATAGTATGAAATTTATGTTTTTCTAGTTTTATGTGTACTTTATTTATTTATAGGTCAGACAATACTGATTGGCCAGTTCTAATAGCTAACAATAGAGATGAGTACTTTTCTAGAAGCTTTTACTCTCCAGGTAGGCACTGGGATAGCCATCCCTACATATTTGCAGGAAAAGACTTACAACACGGTGGCTCTTGGCTAGGGGTAAATAAGTATGGATTATGTGCGTGTATTTTAAATAGAAATTCAGGTCTTCTGAACGGAACTTATTATAAATCTAGAGGGGATATTGTAATAAATATATTGAAGTATAAAAGTTCAAAAACTTGCTTGGAATATATAACAAAAGACTTTAAAAATAATACTAAATACTTTAATTTGTTTATATCTGATTATAAATATGCATTTTGGATTAAATATAATGAAGCGGGTTTAAAAGTATCAGAGGTGCCATATGGATATTCAATTTTAGATAATTATGATCTAAATGATAAAAAATCTATCAAACAAAATATTTATAAAAAAATATTCATGAAACAAAAGATTCCGAATCCTGATATAAATTGCTTCAAAGATTGGAAATCAATGCTTTTTCTAGAAAAAAAACATAAAAATATTAAGCATTCATCAGTTTATGTACAAGATTTTAATAAAAACTATGGAACAGTTTGTTCTTCTATAATAGGATTACCGGATAGAAATAGAATAACAAATAATATATTTTGGTTGTACAGTGAAAACAAGAATACTTATAAAAAAATATTACCCTTTAAAAATTAACTCATTATGAAATTACTTGTAGAAGGAAAAGCTAAAAAAGTATTTTTAACGAAAGAGAGAAATAAACTCTTACAATACTTTAAAGATGACACAACAGCATTTAATAATAAAAAAAAAAAAGTTTTTAAAAACAAAGGAATATTAAATAATTATATTTCATCTATTATTTTCGAATATTTAAATAAGAATAAAATTAAAACTCACTTTATAAAAAGAATTAGTGATAGAGAACAAATTATTAAAAAGTTAAAAATTATACCTTTAGAAGTAGTTGTTAGAAATTATGCAGCAGGAAGTATAGCTAAAAGGTTTAACCTTAAACATGGGATTAAATTTAAAACACCTATTATTGAATTTTACTATAAGTCTGATGAATTAAACGACCCATTTATGAACGCTGATCATATTATGTATTTAAAATTGGCTAGTATTACAGAAATTAATAAAATAAAAAGAATATCTATTAAAATAAATAATTTACTTTCAAAACTATTTCTTGAAGCAAATATTATATTAGTAGATTTTAAGTTAGAATATGGATGGTATAAAAATGATATACTATTAGCAGATGAAATTAGTCCTGATAGTTGTAGATTATGGGATAAAAAGTTAAAAAGCAGTCTTGATAAAGATTTATTTAGGCAAAATAAAGGTGGCTTAATTGAGGCCTACGAAAATATTTTTAATAAATTAAATAGGAAACGAAATGTATAAAGTAGAAATTTATGTGAGTTTAAAAAAAGATGTTTTAGATCCTCAAGGGAAAGCAATTTCTGAAGCTGCCAAAACCATAAATATAAAAAATATATTAGATATAAAACAAGGTAAATATTTTGAAGTTATAATAGATAAAGTAAAGTCTATAAAAGATGCAAAAAACATAGGTGAAATACTTTCAAATAAACTTCTATATAATGAAGTAATAGAAAATTATGAAATAATTAAAATAACAAAATTATGAGAACTTCTATAATTATCTTTCCAGGTTCTAATTGTGATCAAGATGTAGCATCCTCATTATATTGTATTTTTAGGAAAAAACCAAATCTAGTATGGTATAAAAATAAAATACCAAAAAATGTAGATTTGATAATAATACCAGGAGGATTCTCATTTGGAGATTATCTTAGAAGTGGTGCAATTGCTTCTGCTAGTAATATAATAAAACAAGTGATAGCCTTTGCAAGAAAAGGTGTTCCAATTATAGGTATTTGTAATGGATTTCAGATACTTACAGAAGCTAGATTATTACCGGGTACTTTGATGATAAATAAAAATCTTAAATTTATTTGTAAGAATGTATATTTAAAAATAGTAAATAAAACAAGTGTATATTCAAAAGGATTTAATAAAAATATCTTTAATTTACCAATTGCTCATAAAATGGGTAACTATACCATTTCTGATGAAGGGCTCAGTAAATTAATTGATAATGATCAAATTGCTTTAAAGTACTGTTCAAAAAATGGAGAAACAAAATTAATTGATAACCCTAATGGCTCAGTTTTAAATATTGCAGGTGTTTTAAGCAAAAATCATAGAATATTAGGTATGATGCCTCATCCAGAGAGATTTTCTGATATAAGTAATAAAGACGAAATAATGGACCAGCTATTGAGGTTTATAAAGTGATAAAAGGCTTAAATAAAATACTCAATCAGTTAGGCTTGGATATCAAAGACTTCGAAGATATAAAAATGATATTAGACAGAAGCCCCACATTGACTGAACTAGCAATATACTCAGCGATGTGGAGTGAACACTGCTCATATAAATCATCAAAATACTGGTTAAAACAACTTAATACTATTGCTCCTTGGGTAATTCAAGGTCCTGGAGAAAATGCAGGAGTTATAGATATAGGAGATGACGATGCTATTGTATTTAAAATTGAAAGTCATAATCACCCATCATTTATTGAACCTTATCAAGG
>NZIN01000011.1 GCA_002689905.1 Rickettsiales bacterium | reverse complement strand
GCACACCCTTCAGGAGAAATTACAGAATAAACAGAGTTTTCTAACATTAAAACTCTATCTGCTGTTGCTATTGCCACTGCCCCTCCTGAACCACCTTCTCCGATTATAATACTTATTAATGGCACATCCACTGTTAAACAAGTTTTAATAGAAGAAGCTATAGCTTCAGATTGCCCTCTTTGTTCGGCACCTACTCCTGGATATGCTCCTGCAGTATCTACAAAAGTAAGTATTGGCAAGTTAAATTTATTTGCCAAGTTCATTAATCTAGCTGATTTTCTATAGCCCTCGGGTCTTGCCATTCCAAAATTTCTTTTTATTCTGCTTGTAGTATCATTACCTTTTTCTTGGCCAATTATCATCACTGACTTACCATTTAAAGAAGCTAATCCACCTATAATTGCATCATCCTGGCCAAAGTTTCTGTCTCCATTTAATTCCTCAAAATTATCAAATATATTATTTACATAATCTATAAAATGAGGCCTTTCAGGATGTCTTGCTACTTGTACCCTTTGCCAAGGAGATAAAGTTGCATACTTTACTTTTAATAGTTTCTTAGTTTTAAATTCAAGATTTGATATTTCATCTAAAATTTTTGAACCTTTAGCATTGCTAACGTGTCTCAACTCATTAATTTTAGCTTCTAATTCTGCTATTTCTGCTTCAAAGTCTAGAAAAAAGTTCATTAAATCTTTTTACCCTCTTTTATCATTTCTTTTATTTCCAAAATTCTATTTGCTTGTTTTATAGATACAATATCTAACAATTTTCCCTTAAATGCAATAGCTCCTTTTCCTTTTTTTTCTGCTTTTCTCATTTGTAATATTATTTCCTTAGCTTCTCTAATTTCCTCTGAGGTAGGAGAATAAATCTCATTAGCCAGTTTTATTTGAGATGGATGTATAACCATTTTTCCATCAAAACCCATAGTATATGAACTTTTTGCCATAGATTTAAATCCAATATCATCTGAAAAATCTCCATAAGGACAATCTATCGCTCTTAAACCATAAGCATGAGCTATCAAAACTATTTTAAATAATACATAATGCCACATATCATTAATGAAAAAATTTTTTTTAGTATTATCAAGAACACCATAATTTTTATTTACTCCTCCAATATTTGTAGTTTTAGCACCTATAGATGCTGCAAAATCTGCTGCTCCAAAATGTAAAGCTTCATTTCTTGAACTAGCTAAAGCTATTTCCTTTATATTTATTAGACCTAATGAGGTTTCTATTATTAATTCAAAACCTAATTGTTTATCTCTTTTATAAATTTTTTCATAATTACTAATTAATTTTTCTAATTTTATTACTTCATTGGCTGAGTTTATTTTAGGAAATAATAATAAGTCTAACCTAGAAGAAGTTTTTCTAAGAATTTGATTAATATCTTCTTCGATAAAACTAGAATCGAAACTATTAACTCTTACAGATAAAGTTTTATTTTTCCAATTAATATCATTTATGGCTTGAATAATATTATTTCTTGCTTTCAATTTTTCACTAAATGAAACAGAATCCTCTAGATCAAGAAAAATGATATCTGCATCACTCTGAGCAGCTTTTTGAAAAAATTCAGTTCTAGTTCCAGGAACAGCAAGTTGTGATCTATTTAAGCGCAGTTTTTTTTTATTTGCAGAGCCCATTCTAATATAATTATTTCTCATTTAGAGAATTATAAATAGGATGTTTTTTTATAGCTTTTATAGAATCTTTTAAATGTATATGCGTATATATTTGTACTGTCGATATATCCTCATGACCTAATAAATATTGAATAACCTTAAGATCTGCTCCATTTTTGAGCATATGAGAGGCAAAAGCATGCCTTAACATATGAGGAGAAATTATTGAAATATCAAGTCCAGCTTTAATAGCTATTTTTTTTAATTTATGGTAATAAGCCTGCCTTGTAATATGTTTATTCCTTGAAGGAAATAACCATATATCACCGTTCAATTCTTTTGTTTCTTTAAATTCTGGAGAGTTTAAATATTCTTTTAATAATTTTCTTGTTAAACTGGCAATAGGAATTACTCTTTCTTTATTTCCTTTACCTACGACCTGAATATTATCTATTTTTTCGCTTATATTAGTTATCTTCATAGAAACTAATTCTGATACTCTTAACCCAGTAGCATAAAGAAGCTCAGTTAATAATAAAGTTTGAAAGTTTTTAAAAGTATTTTTATTTTTATAAAGATAATTTAAAATTTTATTAATGTCACTTTCATCTAAGAATTTTGGCAATAGTTGATTTTTTTTAGGGCTAGTAACATTACTCATTGGATTTACTTTTATGTAAGACTCAGAATACAGAAAGCTAAAAAATTGGTTTAAAACAGAAATTTTTCTTATAATAGTAGAATTTTTGAGTTTTGTAACCTGCATAAAAGCTATCCATGCAGATATATTTTCAAATGAACAATTTTTAGCATTTATTTTCTTATCATTTAAGTATTTTTCAAACTTTTCTAAGTCATTGGAATAAGACATAATAGTAGTTGAAGCTAAGTTTTTCTCAGTTTTGAGTTTATCTAAAAACAACATTATGAATTCTTTCTCCATATTTATTCTTTTTTGCTTCATATACGAATATCTAAAATTAATTCCAAAACATAACTTCTAGCATACTTTCTTAAACCTAGCTCATACAGTGCCCCTACAGATTTATATAATAGATAATAGTTTAAGTTACTCTTATTCAAAGAGTTTAAATTATTTAAAGTAATAATGACAACTTCAGCTAAGTTTCTATTTTTTATTGCCTCGTTTAACATTAAATTTATGTTTCCATTAAATTTATGTATATCGCCGCTAAAATTTATATAGTCTTGTACATAAAATTTTTCCCATAAATTAGGCTCTACATAATAATTTAAACTTTTGAGTGCCGTCATTAAAGAAAATAATAATTTTTGGTCTGTTTCTAAATTATCATTAAGTCTGTTTAGTAAAAAATTAATATCAGGCATTTCATACTCTAAATCATTCAAATCAGCATCAACTAAGTGAAGCAAAATAAGCATCTTACAAAAATTTATATCCAAGGTAGCTCGATTTTTTAAATCTGCAGACATAAAAAATAACCACATCTTTGCTTCATCCAATTCATCTAATATTATTAATGCTTTTGTCATTGGATAAATGAACCAACTTAATTCTTGTTTAGGTTTTAATGAAGATAAATCATCTTTAGTAAGATAATAAATAGCATGCCCAACCTCAGCATCATTAGCTTTTTTCCAAAGTAAATTTAGAAACTTAGCTTTATCAGTTTCTGATGTTGAATTTTTAATTAAGTTATATAAATTTACTCTAATGTCGAGAGAGTTCTCTCCACCAACTTTTAATGATGAATTAAACTTTAGACTTGTATCTAGATTATTAAAATATTCTAAATAAGCACTTTCTAAGAGTGAATAATCATAAACGCCGAGTTCTACTAGCTTTTCAAGTGCTTTAACTTGATCTTCTTTACTAAAAAGTTTCATATCATATATAATTTTATCAAGAGCCACGGCATCTTCAGAAAAAACTTTTTTGGCTACATTATAATTACTTAAACTTATTATTTTAAAATTTTTGCTTAAAGGTTGATCCTCCAAAGTATTAAGACTACTAAATGAAGGATTGTCTAAAAATAATCTTACTTTTTCAACATAAGGGATGCTCTCTTTTGAGTCGTTTTCTAATAAATCTAATGCCAATTGAGCTTGACTACTTTTTTTCATAGCTATGTTACAAGCTATTGAAGTTTTTCTCACTGCTATACTATTTTTTAAATCAGCCTGTGAATTTAAAATTTTATTACAGGTATAGGCTATATCGATATCCGCTTGTCTTGCATTAAAAACTAAATTATAAAAATTTTCATTTTTTAACTCTAGCGGAATATTTTCTATCAATTCATCTATAGCCTCTGTATTCCCCAATGAAGATAAAACTCGTACTTTTTCTTTTAAATATTTAAATTTTTTTATTTCACTATCTGTATTCTTAATGTTTAATGTATGATTTTTTTCAATAGGTTCTTGTGCCCTTGATAGCATTAAATTCGAAGTTAATTTGAATAATGTTCTTGATTGGCTTTTAAAGTTTACATTTTTTATTAGTGATAAGGCCCATTCACTTTTTGTATTACCCCACATTAACCAACCTAGACCGCCTTTTTGACTAGGTAATATACCATACCAATCATTAAACTCTTTTGGGATATCATCTATAATAATAGGACTAATGCGCTGTATGTCTTTTGCAGGATTATCATTATTTGTACTTTCATCTTGTAAGGTATCTTTGTTTCTATTAAATTTTAATTGTTTTTCCTCTTCTTTAAGAAATTTATCATTTTTTTCAATTTCTAAACTATCTTCAATTATAATAATGTTTTTAGGATTATCATTAGCTAAAATATCCTTACAGATAAAAAAGTAGATTAATACAAATAAAACATTAATCCTGACCATTACTATTTAACCTATGTATTTCAAGATTTTTCTCTATTTTGTTAATTGGAGCTGGAATGTCCCAGAAAAAAACTACAAAAATAAGAATAGCTATAACAAGAGTTATGCTAAAGACTAAAATTTTTTTTATAATCATATAAAGTTTTTCAATGAAATTATTTTTTTATGTAATATAATTAATATACTTTAAATTTAACTATAAAACAAATATCTCTTGAATGAAAATAACCTGAATAATTTATTACAAACTAAAAAATTATTTTTAGTTGGCTTTATGGCAACAGGAAAAACTACTATCGGAAAGAAATTGTCCTCTAAATTGAAAATGCCTTTTCTAGATAGTGATAAAGAAATAGAATTAAGTTATAATATGAAAGTCATCGACATTTTTAAAACGCATGGTGAAAAAAAATTTAGAGAAATAGAAGAAAAAATAATTACGGATAAAATAAATAGTTCTAAATATAATGGATTTATTATGTCTTTAGGAGGAGGCGCATATTTAAATAATAACATTAATAAAGCTATAGATGCAGTAGGAATTAGTATATGGCTTAATGCTCAAATTGAAACTATTGAAAAGAGAATTAAGCAATCAAAAACCCAAAGACCTTTAGTTTTAAAGTTTAATTCTAGGGACAAATTAGAAAAGCTTATGAAAGATCGTATAAGACATTATGAAAAAGCTAAAATTAAAGTTAACGTATTCAATACAAGCAAAGAAAATATGACTAACATAATTTTAAAGAAGATATATACACATATTACCAATTAAAATGATCAAAATTAATGTAAACCTAAAATATAATAGCTATAAAGTTTTTATTAAAAGTAATTTGTTTGAAGAAGTAGTTTATTTTCACAATAAAAAATATTCTGGTTGCAAAGCAATTATTATTACAGATAGTAATGTAAAAAAATACTATTTAAAAAAGCTCGTAAATAATTTTAAAAAATACAAAGTTAATATTAAAACTTTTAGTGTTCCAGCTGGAGAGCAAAGTAAATCCTTTAAAACTCTTGAGAGTTTATCTAATAAGATTTTATCAAATGGAATTAATAGAAATGATATAATATATGCTTTAGGAGGTGGAATAGTTGGTGATCTAACAGGTTTTTTATCTTCTATCTTACTCAGAGGTATAAAGTTTATTCAAATTCCTACTACTTTATTGTCACAGGTAGATAGCTCTGTAGGTGGAAAGACAGCAATAAATGCTAAAATAGGGAAAAATCTTATTGGCTCATTCTTTCAACCCTCTGCAGTTTTTGTCGACCCAAATACTTTAAATACTCTTTCAAAAAAAGAGCTTTTAGCTGGTTATGCAGAAGTTGTAAAATATAGTATTATCAATGATAGAAAATTTTTTAATTGGTTAGAAAAAAATCATAAGAATATTTATAATTTAGAACCTGATAGTGTAGTTAGAATCTTATCAAAGTGTATTAAAAAGAAAGCAGAAATAGTTAAAATTGATGAAAAAGAAGATAATACTAGAATGTTATTGAATTTTGGACACACATTTGCCCATGCGATAGAAAGCGAAATGGATTATAAAATAAGACATGGAGAGGCTGTTTCTGTAGGCATGCTTATGGCAATGAGACTTTCCTTCATATTAGGTTATACAACGTTAAAAGAATATTCTTCATTAGAAAGTCATTTAAAAAAATTTGATCTCCCTATTAGATTGAAACAAATATCTAGTAGAAAAAATTGGGTGCCCCAAAAACTTTTAATTAATATGCAATCTGATAAAAAGGTTTTCAAAGGAAGCATTAATTTTATTCTTTGTAAGGGAATCGGAAAGGCCTTCATAAAAAGAGATATTAATCATGTTATTATTAAAGAAATAATTCAGGACTTAATTGATTAATGTTTGAATTTTATATATTAATACAAATCTCAATAATATTTTTTTTGATAATTTTATCAGGTTTTTTTTCCTCTTCAGAAACTGCAATCACTAGTATTTCTGAACCTCTATTACAAAAAAAAGTATCTGAAGAAAATAAAAAGGCAATCAAGACTCAAAAGTTATTAAAAAAAAAAGAAGTGATAATAAGTGCTATTTTATTAGGAAATAATTTAGTAAATATTTTGTCATCTGCATTGGCTACTAATTTATTAATTAAATCTTTCGGTCCTATTGGTATATTATATTCAACATTATTAATGACTTCTTTAATATTTATCTTTGCAGAAGTTCTTCCCAAAATTTACGCAATAAGAAAGCCAGATACTTTATTAATGTTTTATACACCTATATTGTTATTTTTTGTTTGGCTTTTATCCCCGATTAACTTTTTAATACAAAAGCTTATTCACTTTTTACTAAGTTTTAAAAAAATTAAATCTAACAATATGAATGTTGATAGGATAAGGGGAGCAATATTAATGGCCGCTAAAGAAGGAGAGATGGTAAAAGATAATAGGTTTATGTTAGAAAGTATCTTAGATTTAACTCATAGAGAAATTAGTGAGGTTATGATCCACAGAAAAGATATTTTTAGTGTCAGCAAGGATGAAAAAAAAGAATTTTTTTATGATTTGGTTCATAAAACTCCTTTTTCTAGATTTCCAATTTGGGATAATAACTCAGAAAATATAATAGGCATTATATATATTAAGGATTTGTTAAGAGCTTTGTTGAAAAATAATTTTAGCATACACAATGTAATGCAAGAACCTTGGTTTATTCCAGAAACTACTAGTTTACTAGGACAGTTAAATGCTTTTAGAGAAAAACAAAAGCAGATGGCCTTTGTAGTGGACGAATATGGTGTTCTTCAGGGGTTAGTAACATTGGAAGATATACTAGAAGAAATTGTAGGACAAATAGAGGATGAACATGATTTTCCTTCTTCTAATTTAAAAGTAGATAATAAAGGAAATATTTTAGTAAATGGTAGTGTAAGTCTTAGAGACTTAAATAGAAAATTTAACCTTAGACTTAAAGAAGAAACAGCTTCAACTATAGCTGGATTTTTAATAAATATTGCTAAAAGAATTCCAGAAATAGGAGAAAGTTTTGTTGTTGATGATCTCATTATTAGTGTTTCATCAAGGAATCAGGCTCGAATTACTAAAATTTTGATAAAAAGAAAAAGTCAAACTTTATGATCAGTTATATTTAACTCTAAAGCATGCAACCCGTCTGAAAACTCTTTTTCTAATAACTTATATACCTTTCTGTGCAAAGCTACTTTTGTAGAGCTTTTATTAAATTTTAATATCATTTTTACATAAAAGTGAGTTTCTTTTGAACCTTCTTCAACCTGCACATGTCCCTTATGTTGGCTGCTGTCATCCCTAACAATAAGAGTTTTAGGTGAAAAGTTTTTTTCAAGTATATTTTTAATTCTTGTTTCTCTAGAATAATTATTCATTTTTATACCCACTATTGCTAATAAAATAAAAAAACATAATATTATACTATGTTTAAAAAAAAAAAAAGTTATGTATTTCATTTAGACGAAGAAAAAGATGAGGAGGTTTATGCTCTAACTAAATACTGTGAATGGAGAAATTGTAATAAGAAAGGGGAGTTTAAAGCTCCAACTTCAAGAGATAAATTGAGAGTTTTTAAATGGTTTTGTCTAGAACATATAAAAATATACAATAAAGGTTGGGATTATTTTAAAGGTCAAACAATGGATGAAATTTACAATGAAGTATCAAGTGATTGCACATGGCATAGACCAACTTGGATTAGAGTGAAAAAAAATGCTTTTAATGACACTCTTAATATTTTTGAACGTCATCCTAACCAATTTAATAAAAAAAGTTCGTTTTCTTTGAGTGAAAAACAAGGAAATAAGATAGAAGAAGCATTGAAAATTATGAATTTATCAATACCATTTACAATTTTTGATCTAAAAAAACAATACAAAAAGATGGCTAAAATACTTCACCCAGATATTAATAAAAACAATAATGAAGAATATATAATTAACTTAAATAATGCTTATACAGAATTGTTAAAATTTATAAAATAATAAGGAACTCATGACACAATTAAAAAATGAAAATTTATCACCAAACATAAGAAAACCTAGTAAGAAAATAAATGTTTCAAAAGTATTTAAAATTGATACTGACCTTGAAATTATGGGTTTTAATGACAAAAATCACCACGTTCCAGAGATTGATAAGGACTACATATTTGATAAAGATACTACATTAGCAAT
>NZIN01000010.1 GCA_002689905.1 Rickettsiales bacterium | reverse complement strand
TTATTTTTAAATAGTATTACATTTAAATTATCAAAGTGATCCCAACCTCTTGTAGGAAGTATTTTTACTTTATTGTTTTCACTATTTAATGTTTTTAAGTATAGCCCTAAAGATAAGCCTCTAGGTAATAAACCTCCCTCACCTGAGGTTATTATTCTTTCATTATTTATTAAATTTACTCTTGGTTTCAAATACTTAACTTCAAGTAAGTCTGAATTTTTACCAATAACTATTGCCTTATGTTTCGACTTTTCAAAGTAAATAGGTATTTGAGAGTTAATGTCTGTTATCAACAATACTCTTGAGGAATTCCTTCCAACTTCTATTACTCTACCTATCATACCCCAGTTATTAACTACAGGACTACCAATAATAACATCATTTTTAGCACCCACATTCAAAGTAATTGTTTTGATATAACTACCTGAAGAATTAGCTATTACTTTGGCAGTAATAAAGTTATATGGTACTTGTTTAACAGCATTTAAAAGCTTTTTTAATTCTTGATTTTCTACTAATAATCTTTGTCCGAGGTCTTTCCATTTATATAACTCCTTATTTTCTAAATTTAAGCTTTTATTATCGCTATATATTGAAATCAAAGAATTAATTTGATTTGTTGTTTTATTTATAGAGTTTATGGGAATTCCTACTATACTTAATATGTATGAAGATAAATCTGTAAAATGATTTTTAATAGTCCTTAAATTACCTTCATTAATTTTACCTATTAATAGTAATAAAATAGCAGAAGTAATTAGTAAAATTGTACTTACCTTTTGAGCTGTTACACTCGCATAAGTTCTCAATCTTAATAGTGAAGATTTTTTTACGGCTTTTATATTTAACCCCTAAAACTAATACGCTGTATTCAAAACTTGTCCTAAGTTTTTCATATTTTCTAGTGCTGTTCCTGTACCTAATGCTACAGATAAAAGAGGATCTTCAGCTATTGACACGGGTAATCCCGTTGATTGCCTTAAAACTGTATCCATTCCATTAAGTAAAGCACCTCCACCGGTTAATACTATTCCTTTATCTACAATATCTGCAGCTAATTCAGGTGCTGTATTTTCTAAAGCTGTCTTAACGGCATCAATAATACCACCAACTGGTTCTGATAAACTTTCAGCTACTTGTCTTTCCGTTAATATGACCTCTTTTGGTACACCATTAATCAAATCTCTTCCTTTAATCTCCATTGATTTACCATCACCATTTTCAGGAGGACATGCTGTCCCAATTTCTCTTTTTAATTTTTCTGCACTAGCTTCACCTATCAGCAAATTATGATGTCTTCTCATATATCCAATAAGAGCTTCATCCATATGATCACCACCTACTCTAACAGATCTTGCATAAACTATGCCTCCTAATGAAAGAACTGCCACTTCTGTAGTTCCTCCTCCTATATCAACTATCATAGAACCTGTTGCTTCAGTGACAGGTAGCCCTGCTCCAATAGCAGCTGCCATAGGTTCTTCTATTAAAAAGACTTTTCTTGCACCAGCACTTTCCGCTGACTCTTGAATTGCTCTTCTTTCTACAGCAGTAGAGCCATGTGGAACGCATATTACAATTTGAGGTGATACAAATGCTCTACGATTATGAACTTTCCTAATAAAATGTTTTATCATTTCTTCAGCTACCTCAAAGTCTGCTATAACTCCATCCTTAAGTGGTCTAATTGCCTCAATATTTCCGGGTGTTCTGCCCAACATTTCTCTAGCTTCTTGACCTACTGCTATAACTTTATTTCTACCAGTATTGCTATCTAGAACTGCTACAACAGACGGTTCGTTTAATACTATTCCTGCATCTTTTACATAAACTAATGTATTAGCAGTTCCCAAATCTATAGCCATATCAGCTGACAAAAATCCTATTATTTTATTTAACATTATACCTCTATCTCATTAATTTTTTTGTTGATAAATTTAATTTAGTGTTCCTTTTTTTTCTTTTTAAAATTAACTTATTAAGCGCTATAATATAAGCTCTCGCAGCTGCTACCATGGTATCTGTATCTGAAGCCATACCACTAACGCTTATATCGTTCTCTTTTAATCTTACTGAAACTTCTGCTTGAGCATCTGTTCCTTTAGTAATGGCATTAATAAGAAATAATTCTAGTTTTGCATTATTTTTAATTAAAGTATTAATAGATTTAAATATAGAGTCAACAGGCCCATTTCCAGAGTCAATTTTTTCAACCTCCTGTCCTTTATATTCTAATACAACTTTAACTTTTGGATTTCTTGTGCTTCCACAATTAACTTCCAGTAATTTTAATTTTATTATCTCATCTTGTTGACTTACTTCAGTATCTACTAAAGCAATTATGTCTTTATCAAATATTTCCTTTTTTTTATCACATAATTGTTTAAATTTTTTAAATGCTTCATTTATGTAATTGTCTCCTAAACTATAACCCATTTCATTTAATTTTTCTTTGAATGCGTGTCTACCTGAATGTTTTCCTAAAACAAGCTTAGACTTACTTAAACCTATACTCTCAGGATTCATAATTTCATAAGTTCTATTATGCTTGAGCATTCCATCCTGATGGATTCCCGATTCATGTGCAAAAGCATTAGCTCCTACTATTGCTTTGTTAGGTTGAACACTAAAACTTGTTACTGCAGATAATACTCTAGATGCATTTATAATATGTTTAGTATTAATATCCGTATAGTATGGCAACATATCTTTTCTAGTTTTAATCATCATAACTAACTCTTCCATAGAAGCATTACCTGCTCTTTCTCCTATTCCATTAACAGTACATTCTACTTGTCTAGCTCCTCCATCAATTCCTGCTATAGAATTTGCAACAGCTAAACCTAAGTCATTGTGACAATGAACTGATAAAGTTACTTTATCTATATTAGAAACGTTATTTTTAATATTTGTAAAAATGTTCTGATATTCTTTAGGCATACAGTAACCAACTGTATCTGGAATATTAATAGTAGTTGCCCCAGCTTTTATTGCTACATCTATACATTTACATAGATATTCAAAATCTGATCTTGACCCATCTTCAGCGCTCCACTCTACATCATCCGTAAATTTTCTAGCATAGCTTACACTTTCTTTGATTTTTTCTAGAACTTCTTCTTTTGTCATTTGCAACTTATACTTCATATGTAAGTCACTAGTAGCAATAAAAGTATGTATTCTAAATTGTTTAGCAAAACTTAGTGCTTCTCTTGCTCTTTCTATATCATTTTTATTGGCCCTAGCTAATGAACAAACAGTAGTTTTTTTCGCAAGCTTAGCGACTTCTTTAACTGCTTCAAAGTCTCCTTCAGAGGCAATAGCAAATCCTGCTTCTACTATGTCTACATTTAAATATTCTAATGCTTCAAAAACTTTTAATTTTTCTTCTAAATTCATTGAACATCCTGGAGACTGTTCGCCATCTCTTAGAGTAGTATCAAAAATTTTTATTTTATCATTAGTCATATTACAATTATACTTAAGTATTGTTAATTTTAAAGAAAATATAAAACCTAGTTTTTAGAAGTATCTACAAGTTTGTTTTTACTAATCCAAGGCATCATATCTCTTAATTTTTTTCCTACTAATTCAATATTATGTTCTCTAGAAATTCTTCTTGAAGCTTTAAAATTTGGCTGATTTACTTTACACTCTGACATCCAATCTCTTACAAACTTTCCTGTTTGAATATCCTTCAATATAGCTTTCATTTCTTTTCTAGTTTGATCTGTTATTATTCTTTTACCTGATACATAATCACCATACTCTGCAGTATTTGAAATAGAATATCTCATGTTAGCTATTCCTCCTTCATACAATAGGTCAACTATAAGTTTTACTTCGTGCAAGCATTCAAAGTACGCCATTTCTGGAGCATAGCCTGCGTCAACAAGAGTTTCGTATCCTGCAGTAATAAGTTCAGTTAATCCACCACAAAGTACTACTTGTTCACCAAAAAGGTCTGTTTCACATTCTTCTTTGAAAGTCGTCTCTATCATACCCGATCTACCTGCACCGAGTCCGGCTCCATAAGCAAGGGCTATATCCAGGGCATTATTAGACTTATTCTGATATACAGAAACTAAAGATGGCACTCCTCCTCCTTTGAGGTATTCGGATCTTACAGTATGCCCAGGGCCTTTAGGAGCTATCATAAAAACATCAAGATCTTCTCTAGGGCTAATTAATTCAAAATGAATGTTTAAACCATGAGCAAAAGCTAAAGCAGAGTTTTTTTTCATATTTTGAGATAAAAATTGATCATATATGTCTGACTGAATTTCATCTGGAGTTGCTAACATCATTATGTCAGCCTCCTTAGTTGCTTCTTTTATTGTGAAGACATCAAAACCAGCAGATTTAGCTTTTTGTATAGATTTAGAATTCTCTTTTAATGCAATATTAACATTTTTTATCCCACTATCTTTTAGGTTGGCAGCATGAGCATGCCCTTGACTTCCATAACCTATAATAGTAATTTTTTTATCTTTAATAAAATCCAAATTTGCATCTTTTTCATAATAAACCTTCATTTTTACTCCTTAATTAATTTTAAAACTTCCTCTACTTATCGCAACTGCTCCTGTTCTTGCTAACTCAATAAGACCTAACTCCTTCATTAAAGATATAAAAGCATCAAGTTTTTCAGAAGAGCCTGTTAATTCAAAAATAAAAGACTGTTTAGTGCTATCTACTACTTTTGCTCTAAAAATATCAGCAGTTCTTAAAGCTTCTAATCTTTTTTCACCGCGACATTTAACTTTTACAAATATTAATTCCCTAGAAACAAATGGTCCCTCAGATGTAAGATCAACGACTTTATGAACCAAAACTATTCTTCCTAATTGAGATTTAATTTGTTCAATTTTTGAAAGAGTTCCGGATGTTATAATAGTAATTCTTGAAATGTTTTCATTAGATGTAACTTTTGCTACTGTTAAACTGTCAATATTATAGCCTCTTGCAGAAAACATACTCACCACTCTGGCTAATGCACCAACTTGGTTTTCTACTAAAATTGATAATGCATGACTTTTTATATCTGTATTATTCTTAATATTTTTATTATAAACACTCATTCAGTTACTTACTCCTTTCCCCCATATAGCAGACATCTCCTTAAATATTTCTTCTAGTTTTAGATTCCATAAACTTTCTAAGTATTCTCTCTTACTGCTATTTAATGTAACAGCTATACCATGTATCATTGACCAAGCTGTAATTGCAGAGCCCTTAACTGTAACTTTCAATCTTTTTCCATTTTTAAATTTTTCAGTTATAATTTCTTCAAATTGTATCACAACTTTATCCGTTAATTGCAATAATTCTTTATTTTTATTACTAAACATTAAATTAAATAAAGTGCTTTCCATACTAGCAAATTTTAAATATGCCTTTGCTATTAAATACAACTGTTCTGTAGGAAGATTAGATTTTTTCTTTGCTAATTTTATATCTTCAAATAATTTATCTTTGCCATAAATGATTATTTCATTTATTAAATGACCTTTATCTTTGAAATGGTTATAAGGAGCTGAAGAAACCACTCCTATATTTCTGGATATCAGTCTAAAACTAAGTTCATCATAGCTTTTAAGATTTAGTAATTTCAATGCTTCTTTGAGAATAGCTGCTTTCAAATTACCATGGTGATAACTACTTTTATTCAAATTATACCTTCTATTAGAAATCTTAAACTAACATTTTCCCTTCTTTTGTAGATGTAGCAATATTATCATCATCTTTTAATTTCATTTCATTATGACCAGCTCCTGATGGTATCATAGGAAATACATTTTCTTTTTCATCAACACATATATCTGCTATAACTGGACCATTATAGCTTATCATTTCATCAATCACTTTTTTAAGTTGTTCTGGTTTAGTAGCTCTCAGTCCTTTAATGCCATATGACTCTGCTAACTTTACAAAATCTGGCAAGGAGTCTGTATAACTTTCTGAATATCTACCTCCATGAAAGAATTCTTGCCATTGTCTAACCATACCTAAATATTTATTATTTAAAATAAAAACCTTAACGGGCAATCGGTATTGCTTAATAGTTGATAGTTCTTGTAAATTCATTAAGAAAGAGGCCTCACCTGCTACACATACTACCAGTGACTTAGGTTTAGCTATTTGTACCCCTATTGCTGCAGGAAACCCATAACCCATAGTTCCTAACCCTCCAGAAGTCATCCACCTTTTCGGCTTTTCAAATTTAATGTATTGAGCAGCCCACATCTGATGCTGTCCAACTTCAGTAGTAATGTAAAAATCCTTATTTTTAATGCTATTATTTAGAGAAATTAATGCTTGTTGGGGTTTTATTATTTTTTTTGAGTTTGCAAACGATAAACAATCTTTACTTCTCCATTTATTTATTTTAGTCCACCAACTACTTTTTGAGTTTAGTTTTTTTACTTTATACTTAGTGAGTGCTGAATTAATTAATTTTAATATTTGCCCTATATCTCCGATAAGAGCTAAATCTACTTCTACATTTTTATTAACCGAAGAAGGGTCTATATCTGCATGAATTTTTTTTGATTTAGGTGAAAAGCTTTCTAGTTTCCCTGTTATACGATCATCAAACCTTGCTCCAAAATTCAACATTAAATCACAGTCATGCATTGCCATATTAGCCTCATAAGTACCATGCATACCAAGCATTCCAAGAAAGTTTTTATCTGAAGCGGGAAAGGCTCCTAATCCCATTAATGTAGATGTTATGGGAAAATTGGTAATTTCTGCAAATTTTTTTAGTTGATTACTTGCTGCATTTCCAGAGTTAATTAGACCTCCCCCTATATAAACAATTGGCTTTTTTGAGGATGATATTAAACCTATTACTTCATTAAGTTTATTTTGTATGGAAGTTGATTGAGTTTTTTTTTGTTTTGTAGTTTTGTCTAATTTATAATTAATTTTAAAGTTAGTTTTATTATTTTGAATGTCTTTTGGTAAGTCAACAACTACAGGACCAGGTCTTCCAGAAGAAGCAATTTTAAAACCTTCCATAATAGTTTTCTGAATTTGATTAACATCTTTAACAAGATAATTATGTTTTGTACAAGACCTAGTAATGCCCACTGTATCTGCTTCTTGAAATGCATCAGTTCCTATCAGGTGAGTTGGGACTTGTCCGGTCAAGCACAGTATAGGTATACTATCCATAAGAGCATCAGTTAGACCTGTCACCGCATTAGTTGCTCCTGGACCTGATGTAACTAACACAACTCCTACTTTTCCAGTAGACCTTGCATAACCCTCAGCCATATGAACTGCCCCTTGTTCATGTCTAACCAAAATGTGTCTTATTTTATTTTGTTTGAATATTTGATCATATATTGGTAAGATTGCTCCACCAGGATAGCCAAATATAAACTCAACGTCTAAATCTTTTAAAACTTTTAAAACTACTTCCGCTCCAGTATAAAGCATATTTACTCCTTATAAATAGATTAAATTATTTTAAGAAAAGTTTCCACTACTAAAGAAGTTTTAGTATTACTTATTATTAAATTTTCTTCAAACCTATTTTCAAACCATGTATATTGCCTTTTCGCGAAACTTTTAGTATTTTTAATAGTTAAGTCAATTGCCTCTTCGAAAAGTAATTTTTGTTCTAGATAAGATTTAATTTCTCTAAAACCTATAGCTTTTTCTATATTGCAGTTTTTTACTTTATCCCTATTATCTATTATTTCTTGAACAAGTCCTTCTTTTAACATTTCTATCACTCTTCTTCTAATATTTTTTTTTACTTCATCTTTACTGGGCTTAATTAATACCTTAAAAAATCCAAAGTTATTATTCTTTTTCCTTTTATTGTGAAAATAAGAAATATTTTTATTAGTTTCAAAATAGACCTCTAGAAGCTTTAGTACTCTAAATTTATCGGCAATATTGATTTTCAAAGCATATTCTTTATCTATTTCCATGATAAAATTTAATAGCTTACTTTTACTGGTATTAAGTAAAAACAAATTAGCCTTTTCTTTGATATTATCTGATATTTTAGGTGTTGAACTTATTCCTCGTGTCATAAACTCTAAATACAAACCTGACCCTCCTACTATTATAGGAACTTTATCTTTAATTAAAACTTCATTAATTTTTTTATTTGCATCTTTTAGCCATTTTACAGCATTATAATTTTTAATAGTATTTACAAAACCATATAAATGGTGTGGAACTAGTTTTAGGTCATCATATTTAGGTTGACAAGTAAGTATAGGAAAATACTTATAAACCTGCATACTATCTCCATTAATTATTTCACCATCTAGTTCTTTGGCTATATTTAATGCCAACTTTGATTTACCAGATGCTGTGGGGCCACCTAAAATAATTATTTTTTTCATAGTTAAAATATATATAATTTATTATGTCACAAAAACTTAAAAACTCAGTATTAACATTAGTAGCATTAAATAGAAAGCAATATGAATATTGTGATTTTTTTATTAAAAACCTTCTAATAGATTATAATATTTCTTCGATCAGATCAAAAAAGCTATCCCTATTTGTAAAAGACTACTATTTTCAATGTAATAATAAAAATTTCATAATTATCAAAAATACTATAAAAGTTTTATCTCATAAAGCCGATATTATTATTCAAAAGCTAGAAAATAGAAGAAAAAAAATAATTGCATGTGATATGGATATGACAATTATTAACGTTGAAACTATTAACCTTATAAATGATCATTTATTAAATAATAATAAAATTAAGCACATCACAGAAAAAGCTATGAATGGAAGTATAAACTTTACGGATTCATTATTAAGTAGAACAAAAATGCTTAAGGGAATAAAAGAAAAAAAAATAAAAAATCTAATAAGGAAAATTAAAATCAATAATGGTGTAAAGAGTGTTATTAGAACTATGAATTTTTTTGGATTTCATACAATTTTGATTTCTGGAGGATATGACGCTATTGCCAATGTAATAGGAAATAATGTTGGTTTTAAAGAAATACGAAGTAATTCATTAGAAATAAAAAATCAAACCCTTACAGGGAATCTTAATGATAAAATAATAGATAAGAAGGGAAAGCTGAAATACCTTAAAAAAAGTATGAGCTTATTAAAAGTACCTAAAGAGCTTACTATGTCCGTAGGAGATGGAGATAATGATCTAGCAATGATAGAGTTTTCTGGACTTGGTGTAGCATGGAGAGCTTACCCTAAAGTAAGAAAGGCTGCGGACGTTAGTATAGGGTTAAACTTTAAATCTCTTCTTTATTTTCAAGGCTATAGTGATAATGAAATAACTTTCAAACTAATTAAGTTTTAAAGCAACAAAATTAATATTGCCCTGTCTATTAATTAGTAATAAAATTCCTTTTCTTTTACCTTTTAAATTTCTAATTAATTTACCAAATTCCTCTAAACTATTTATAGAAGTTTGATTTACTTCCTGAATTATATCTCCTGGTCTAATACCCTTAATTTCAGCATCTGTATTTTGCTCTACTTTGGCTACTAATAAACCACTCACATCATTAGGTATATTTTGTCTTAATCTCATATCATCTGTTATGTTAGATAATGTAATTCCTAGTTCAGAAAAATAATCAGATTTAAATACATTGTTGTTGTTATCATTACTTTTCTTTTCAGTTACTTTCAAATCTTCTTTCATTTCAGCAATAGTTACTTTAATATTTTTAATTTTTTCATTTCTCCAAATAGTTACATTAGTTTTTGTATTAACTTTAGTTTCTGCAACGAATCTAGGTAATTTTCTCATTTCAGTAACTTCTTTATCGTTAAAATTTAGTATTATGTCACCAGCTTTTAGTCCCGATTTTTCTGCAGGACTATCTGGTATTACACTAGCCACTAAAGCTCCATAAGGTCTATCTAACCCGAGACTTCCAGCTAAATCCTCAGTTACAGTTTGTATTCTTACTCCTAGCCAACCTCTTATTGTCCTACCATATTCTTCCAGCTGATCAACTACACCTTCTGCAAGTGCTGAAGGTATTGCAAATCCAATTCCTACGCTACCTCCAGATGGAGAGTAGATAGCTGTATTTACTCCAATAACTTGTCCTTTAAGATTAAACAAAGGACCACCTGAATTACCCCTATTTATAGAAGCATCAGTTTGTATAAAATCATCAAAAGGACCGGCATTAATATCTCTAGCTCTTGCTGAAACTATACCTACAGTAACTGTATTAACCAAACCAAAAGGATTTCCTATTGCCATTGCCCAATTTCCGACCTTAATACTGTCAGAATTTCCCCAATTTACAGCTTTGAGTTTAATATCGGTTTTGACTTCAAGTAAAGCCAAATCTGTTTTAGCATCAGAACCTATCAATTTGGCCTGCAATGATTTTCCATCATGTAAAACTACAGTTATAGTGCTTGCTCCTGCAATAACGTGGTTATTGGTAACTATTAAACCTTTATCATCAATAATAAACCCAGAACCCTGAGCTGTTTCATTTCTTCTAGGCCTGGCAGGAGGCATATTTTGTCTTGGCGGAATTCCTCTTCTTTCAAAAAAATCTTTGAAAAAATCTTCGAATGGTGATCCGGGAGGAAATTGCGGCGCTCTAGGCTGATTAACTGCTTCTTTAGCAATAATAACGGATACACTAACTACTGAAGGAATAAGTTCCTCAGCTAGTTCTGAAAAGTCAGGTTTATCAATTGCTGAAAGTAAATTAACTTTTAATAATAATAATAATATCAATAAAGATTTATTTAAATTGTGAATTTTATATAACATATTACAAATACGATCATAAATCATTTTCGGATTATCCACAATAAAACAATTCCTATAACAATAGAAAGACTACCTAAAGCTCTAACTTTTTTTTCAGGATAATTTTTAATAATGTCTAGAGCCTTTTTAAGCCTATTAGGGGAAACAAAAAGCAATAAGCCTTCAAGAATAAAAACCAATCCAACTGCCGATAGAAAATCTATCATAAAAAGTTATCTCAAGTTACCCTGTGCATTACCAAAAAACTCAAAAAAATCACTATTTGGTGATAATACCATTGTAGTATCGCCTTCGGATAAAGCTCTTGTATATGCCTGCATTGCTCTGTAAAATGCAAAGAAATCTGGATCTTTGTTGAAAGCTTTACCTAATATCTTATTTTTCTCAGCATCTCCTTGCCCTCTAAGTATATCACTATCTCTTTGTGCCTCAGCTAGTAAAACTGTTTTTTGTTTTTCAGACTCAGCTCTAATAAACCTTGCTTTTTCTTCACCTATAGCTCTAATTTGCGCTGCTTCTTGTTGCCTTTCAGTTTGCATTCTTCTATAAATAGCCTCAGAATTTTCAGATGGTAAATCAGCTTTTTTAATTCTTACCTCCTCTATAGAAATACCAAATTGTGAAGCTCTTTGAGCAACTAAGCCTGATACCTCTTGCATTAACAGCTCCCTTCTATCTGAGATTACTGCTTCTAATGGCACTCTACCTAATACTGCTCTAAGACTGTTATTAACTACTGAACCTAATCTATTATTAAGCGCAGCTTCAAACCTTACAGTTTGATAAAACTTTAAAGGATCAACTATTTTGTATCTAACAAAAGCATCAACAATCAACCTTTTCTTATCAGCTGCTATTATCTCTTCTGCGTTATTATCAAATAATAATATTCTTTTATCAAATTTGACTATGTTTTGCGCTAGTGGAATTTTGAAGTTTAAACCAGGCTCTTGAATAACTCTAATCGGTTCACCAAACTGTAAAATTAAAGCTTGAATTCTTTGTTCCACAAAAAAAAGAGAATTATAAGCTATAACTGTAAGTAAAACTACTACTCCTAATAGAAATCCTATACTTTTTTTCATTTATTGTGCCTCACTTTTGTTTTTGAGATTTTTATTCAATTCTGGTAATGGAAGGTAAGGTAAAACACCTGAACCTCCATCATTATCTATAATTACTTTGTTCATATTTTGCATTACTTTTTCCATAGTCTCTAAATAAATTCTTCTTCTAGTAACATCTTTAGCTTCTTTATATTCATTATAAACAGAGATAAATCTTTTAGAAGCTCCGTCTGCTATTGCTATAACTTCTTGTTTATAAGCTTCAGCACTTTCTCTTACTTTTGATGCCTCTCCTTTAGCCTCTGGAACAATCCTGTTAGCATAAGCTTGTGCTTCGTTAATTAACCTTTCTTGGTCAGCTCTTGCTCTTTGAACATCTTTAAAATCATCTATAACGGCTGGGGGTGGGTCAGATTTTTGTAATAACAATGATGAGACTGTAATACCACTTTCATTACTATCTAAAATTTTCTGTAAAGACTCTTGAGCTTCTTGTCTAACTTGATCACGTCCTTCTGCTAATGCAAAGTCTATGTTAGTTTTTCCTATTACCTCACGCATAACACTTTCAGCGCTATCTTTAATATTTTTTTCAGGATTTCTAATATTAAAAACATATTTAGCAGCGTCTGAAACAAACCATTGAACAACAAAGTTTATATCCACAATGTTCTCATCACCTGTAAGCATTAAACTTTCTTCATCAACATTT
>NZIN01000009.1 GCA_002689905.1 Rickettsiales bacterium | reverse complement strand
GTTCTTCAAGATATTTAATGCTTAGAACAACTTTTCTTTTATCTAATTGAATTTCTCTAATACCAACATCGACTTTCTCATTCCTTCCTGCTCTACCAGCTATTTGCGCAATCTCATTATTATTTAATAATCTTTTTTTTTTCCCATCGTATTTTTCTAAAGAAGAGAATGAAACATTATCTATATTTAAATTAAGACCCATACCTATAGCATCTGTAGCTACTATAAAATCTACTTCGCCTTTTTCAAACATTTCTACTTGAGAATTTCTAGTCTGAGGGCTTAAAGCTCCTAATACAACTGCAGCACCACCTTTTTGTATTTTTATTCTTGAAGCTATATTATATACATCAATGGTTCTAAAGGCTATTATTGCAGATCTTTTGGGTAAAGACATAAAGCTTTTTTTTCCAATATACGTTAGCTTTGATCTTCTCTTTTTTTTTATAATATTTGCTCGGGGATATAATTTTTTTATTATCCCTTCCATAGTTTCTGAGCCTAAGAATAATGTCTCAAAGTTACCTCTAGAATTAAAAAGTTTTTCAGTAAAAATATGACCTCTTTCATAATCATTACAAAGTTGTATTTCGTCTACTGCTAAAAAGTCTACTAGTATATCTGTAGGCATTGCCTCGACTGTAGAAATAAAATACTTTGCTCTTGGTGGTATTATTTGTTCCTCACCAGTAATCAAAGCCACTGATAGCTTTCCTTTTTTCATAACGACTTTATCATATACTTCTCTAGCTAAAAGCCTTAAAGGAAGTCCAATACTTCCAGTATCATATGAGAGCATTCTCTCAATGGCGTAGAAAGTCTTCCCAGTATTTGTAGGACCTAGTACAAAAGAAATACTAGATTCTGTATCCATTTTTAGTGAGCCTCATCCCAATTATCACCTTTTCCTAAAGATACTTCTATAGGAGTAGAAAAATTAATAATTGGTAAATTAGCATTAGCCATTAGCTTAGTGATTTTATTAATTGCCAAAGGAAGGTTAGAGTCATTTTTTATTTCAAAAATTAATTCATCGTGCACTTGTAATAAAAGTTTAGTATCGTTGAAAATTTTATCGTTTGATATTTTATGATATTTTATCATAGCTCTTTTAATCATATCTGCTGCAGTTCCTTGAATAGGAGCATTAATTGCTTGTCTATTTGCATAATTTCTGACCATAGAGTTTTTGTCTTTATATCCTTTTATATTGATTTTCCTACCGAATAAAGTTTTTACATATCCTTTTTCAAATACATAGGATTTCATATTTTCCATATATTTTTCAATGCCAGGGTATTGAAAAAAATATGCGTCAATATATTTTTTTGCATCTTGTCTTGATATACCTATTTGTTTTGATAGGCCAAAAGCAGATAAACCATATATTATTCCAAAGTTTATTGCTTTAGCGTCTCTTCTTTGATTTTCAGACACTTCATTCACTGAAATATTAAAAATTTGACTGGCTGTTAATTTATGAATATCAAATCCTTTAAAAAATGCATCACGTAGTTTATCTATAGATGCCATTTCTGCTAACAACCTAAGCTCAATTTGAGAATAGTCAAAACAAACTAATTTATAGCCTTTTTTTGCAACAAAAGTTTTTCTTATTTCTTTACCATTTTGAGATTTTATAGGTATATTTTGTAGGTTCGGATCAGTTGAAGATAGTCTACCAGTTTGTGCTCCAGCCATCTGAAACGTAGTATGTATTCTATTTGTTTTTTTAGAAATATTATTAATTAAACTTTCAGTATAAGTGCTTTTTAATTTAGATATTTCTCGATATTCTAATACTAACGAAGCTATTTTATAACCTTGTTCAGCAAGTAATTCTAATATTTCTGAGTTAGTAGAAAATGTACCAGACTTATTTTTTTTCTCTCCAGGAAGCTTAAGTTTGTTGAATAGTATTTCTCCTAACTGTTTAGTTGAATTAATATTAAATTCACTTTTAGTTAAAATAAAAATTTTATTTTGTAGTTTTTCTATTTGTTTAGAAAAACTATTAGACAACTTTTTTAGCTTTTCTTTATTGATTGTAATTCCATTTTCTTCCATAATAACTATAGTTTTTATCAGGGGTCTTTCTATATACTCATAGACTTTTAAAAGTTTATTTTTGGCCAGAAGGTTTTTTATATTTATCCAAACTTTTAATGTTACATCAACATCTTCACAAGCATATTTAGTTGCTTCTATAATTTCAACGTCAGCAAAGTTTATTTCTTTTTTACCTGTTCCAACAATGCTTTTATAGGTAACTTTTTTGTAACCTAAGTACTTCTCCGCTAAATAATCTAGGTTGTGATTATGTAAGCCAGCTGATAATGTATAAGACATTAGCATAGTATCATCCAAAGGGTAAACAGGACCAAATCCATTATTCTTTAAAACATGTAAATCAAATTTAATGTTCTGGCCTATTTTTAAGATAGAAGAGTTAGACAAAAGAGGGTTTAGTTTGTTTATAACAAAATTTAAATCTAATTGCTTTTGATTATCAGTTTTAGTGTGATTTATAGGGATATAAAATGCTTGTTCCTCATTATAAGCCAAACTAATTCCAACTAACTTAGCATCCATAGCCTTTAAGGAATCAGTTTCTGTATCAATTACTAATTTATCTGAATTAATTGCTATATCTAAAAAGTCTTGTAAATCTCTCTCACACTGAATACTTTGATATTTAGATTGTACAAAGGTTTGTTCTGCTGGAAAAAAAATCTTATTTTGTTCTTTATTTTCTATTCTTTTTTTTAAGTTATTAAAGCCATTTTTTTCTAAAAAAGGTATTAATTTATCTTCTACAATTTGGCAGTCAGAAATTTTATCTATATCAATATTGATGCTAATATCATCTTTAAGAGTAACAAGTTTTTTTGAAATTCTTATAGCTTCTATATTTTTTTCTATAGCTTCTCTTCTTTTATTTTGTTTGATATCGGAATAGTTTAAGAGCAAATTTTCTAAGCTTTGAAATTGGTTTATTAGTTGAGCTCCTGTTTTAATTCCTATTCCTGGAGCACCAGGAATATTATCGATACTATCTCCGGCTAAACTTTGAACATCTATAACTTTTGCAGGTGGGACGCCAAACTTGTCTTTGACTTCATCTTTTGTAATTACTTTATTTTTTATAGGATCAACCATATAAACATTTTCTTTGACGAGTTGCATAAGGTCTTTATCAGAAGAAATTATTGATACCTCCCAACCTTTATTGGTAAAAAACTTTGAGTAAGTAGCTATCAGGTCGTCAGCCTCATAACCAGCTAATTCTTTTCTTGAAATGTTAAAAGCATCAACAGCATCTCTTATTAGAGAGAATTGTGGTATTAAGTCTTCAGGAGGTTCCCCTCTATTAGCCTTATAACTCTTATAAATAGTATTTCTAAATGTCTTCCTTGCAGTATCAAATATTACAATTATTTTCTCAGTTTTCTTTTCCTCTAGAAGTTTATAAAGCATATTACAAAACCCCATAACAGCACCAACCGGAACTCCATCTTTATTGGTTAGTGCAGGTAAAGCATAATATGCTCTAAATATAAAACCGGACCCATCTATTAAAGAAATACTATTATTTTTTTTCATAATAATTATATTACATTAATGAATTTTACTAACAATCATAGAATTATATTCTTGTATTCTACAATATTTATACTGATAAGTTTAATTACAGTCTATCTTCCAGTCTGGTTACACGATGTAAGAGATTTAAGTTTAGAAAAAATAGGTATTCTAATTGGAATTATAGGTTTTTTAAAAGTTTTTTCTAATTACTTCATAACTAAAAATATTAAGACTATAAAAGGAAAAAAATTAGTAATAATATTTATTTCTTTATTGATAGCAATAATCTTTATCGTAAATAGCTTCTTTAAAAACCCACAAAGTTGGATAACTATAACTAGTGTTTTTTTTATACTTATACTTTTTTCACCAATTCTTCCATTAGTTGAAAATATAAACGTATCTTTAAACAAGAACTTTCATACATCTTACGGTAAGTTAAGAATAAGTGGTTCGATATCATTTTGTTTAGCAGCTATTTTTTTTGGTTTTATCGTTAATAAATACAGTACAAACTATTTACCTATTATATTTATGTTTAGTTTAGGTTTTTTTCTTTGGAGTATTTTTTTAATACCTGAGAAAGATTTTTCTCAAAAAAAATTTTTAAAAAGTAATATGATTGAATTATGTAAAGATAAAGATCTCGTTTTAATTTTATTATCTTGCAGTATCATTCTAGCTAGCCATGCCATGTATTATTCTTTTTCCGCTATTTACTGGAAAAGTTCAAATATGAACCTTTTTCAAATAGGGTTTTTATGGAGTTGGGGTGTTTTAGCAGAAATAATTTTTTTTCTTTTTATAGATAAGATTAAAATTAAAAACTTTTTTTTTCTAGGCATTTTTTTTGCTGGATTTATTGCAATGATAAGGTGGTTTTTAACATTTCTATTTAATAGTTTTTTTGTATTAATATTTATTCAATCTTTACACGCGTTCACTTTTGGATTGGCACACTACCTTGTTATGTATTATATTTATACTAAGGTAGATGCTAATAATAAATTAATAGCTCAGTCTTTTTATCATGCACTATCATCTGGGGTAATTATGACTACTTTTACAATTATAGCTGGATTTTCTTTTAAGTATAATAACGGTGTGGGTTTTTTGTTAATGGCGGCTTTTAGTTTTTTTAGTATAATATTAATTTTTTTAAGAGGGTTTATAATTGGATATGAAATTAAAAAATAAAATTGATATAGAGGTAAACAATTTACATAAAATTTACTCATATGATAAAAACAACCAAGTGACGGCACTAAAAGGTGTTTCTCTTAAAGTAAAAAAAGGAGCAATGCTAGCTTTGTTAGGGCCAAATGGAGCAGGTAAGTCTACTTTCATAAATATACTAGCAGGATTAGTTAATAAATCTTCAGGTGAAGTTTTTATTGACGGCTATAATCTGGATGTGGAAGAAAGAGCAGCTAAACAATCTATAGGAGTAGTACCTCAGGAGTTAGTAATAGACCCTTATTTTACACCAAAGGAGACTTTAGACTTTCAAGCAGGATATTATGGTATAAAAAAAAAAAAAAGGAGGACAGATGAGCTATTAAACAAACTTAAACTCGAAGATAAATCAAATGCTTATGTAAGGCATCTATCAGGAGGAATGAAAAGAAGGTTAATGATTGCAAAGGCTATGGTTCACTCTCCTCAAGTATTAATTCTAGATGAGCCAACAGCAGGAGTAGATGTAAGTTTAAGAGAGTTACTATGGCAAAACATTAAGGACTTAAATAAAAAAGGAGTAACTATTTTAATAACCACACACTACTTAGAAGAAGCAGAAGCACTATGTGATGATGTAGCTATTATCAACAATGGAGAGATAGTATTAGATGGGAATATTAAGAAATTGGTAAAAAAAATTGATGAGAAAACATTAAAGATTTACTTTGAAACTTTAAATAGCTTTCCAATAGGATTAGAAAAAATAGGTTTTCAAATAGACAAAGAAAATGAAATATTTATTAATTATAAACCATCTAAGAACTCTGTAGATTCTTTAATTAACGAAGTCATCAAACAGAATTTAAAAATCAAAGATATCTCGATAAGAGATACCAACCTAGAAGATTTATTTAAGAAGATTATTAAATAGACTTTATTTGGTCTTCCAAGTAACTAAAGAAGACATAAGAAAGTTCCATATAGACCCTACTATTGCTCCTACTAAACCAGACAAATACCAAATACCAGAAATACCTGATATATTCCCAATATATAAGAGGTTAGAAATTCCAATATTAGCAGAAGCTCCTATACCGCAAGTTAAATAGAAAAGAATGAGAGCTTTTAATGCACCAATCCCAGTTTTTCTTCTATCTCTATAAGTAAGAATATTATTTAAAAAAAAATTTGATGTCATCGCAAGCATGGTAGCAATACTTTGAGCATATAAAAATCTTATATCTAATGTTATAAAAAAATAAAGGAAACTGAGGTGAACTAAAACTCCTGAACCGCCAATTAAACAAAATGATAAAAATCTAGCAGGAATGTATTTTCCAAACTTACATTGCCAAAGCAATAAGAGGTATTGCCATAAGACTAAAGAATCGAGTTTTGATTCTCCATATAGCCTTTTTTTAAATTCAAAGTGCACTTCCTTATACTTAATAGCGTTTTTAGATGAGGAAAAAATATCTAAAAGTATTTTAAAACCTAGACCAGATAATTTTGGCGCAATTTTATCAAATACGTCTCTCTTTATAATGAAAAAACCACTCATGGGATCAGTAAGGCTAGCTTTAGATATTTTGTTTGCTAGAAAATTAGCTAAAGAAGAAAGTAAATTTCTATATTTTGAAAAAGCACTTGTTTTTTTATTTCTTATAAATCTACTTGCAATTACTAAATCTAAATTTTTTTTTTTTAATGTGTTTATCATTAGAGGGATTTTTTTTTCATCATGTTGTAAGTCTGAATCCATAATTAATAATAAGTCTGCAGAGCTTGACAAACAGCCTTCTATCACAGCAGATGATAAACCTCTCCTTCCAATTCTTCTTATACACCTTATATTTTTTTTATTAGCAGCAATACCTTTCACAATAGAGTGAGTTTTATCTTTAGAATCATCATCTACGAAAATAATTTCGTAGTTTTTGTGATTAATAACTTTTTCAATAGATTTTATAAATTTTTCTACATTTTGGGCTTCATTGTAAGTCGGTGTAATAATACTAAGTAGCATTTACTTTATTATTTCTTTTTAAAATTGGAAACATCACATTTTTCAACCAATATGACAATACTATCAAGCTTAAGGTCCAAGTCAAATAACTATATCTACCACCTACGTGATAAAATAGTATTAGAAATACTAAACTAAGAGAGCATAGCGATATGCATTTAATTGTTATAGGAAACCTTTTTGAAATGATACAATATACAGAAACGATAATTGAAATGTGATACCAAATTTCATAAATTTTAATTTCACCATTAACATGGTCTATAATTTTATTCCAAGCCTCATAATCAAATCTTAAAAAAAATAAAGACTTCATTAAAGTAATATAATCTGAAGGCTTAGCTCCTAAATTCCAATCTTTGTAAGCTGCTATAGTTAGAGGAATAAACTTTTCTGTAAACACATAATTATGTATGGGCATAATTAAGACTAAACTAAAACCTAGTAAGAAGAATAAGTAATTTAAAATATTTGCCTTTTTAAGGGTTACTAAAAGAAAGAATAATATTAAAACCAAACAAGCAGGAAGAATGTTTGCTCTCAGTCCAATTGCTAAAGATAAAAGTAGTCCAAAAATTATTGTATTATAATAATTAATACCATTTTTATATAAATTAAATTTAATTAATAAAGATAAAGCGGATAAAAATAATAGGTAGGATAAAGGTTCACCAAAACCTCTAAGAGTTAATTTTACATAATAATAATGATAAAAACCAAATGCCTCAAAAATTGGAATTATAAACCAAAAAAGTAAAAATACTACTGCCCACTTTTTATTTAGTAATTGTTTAAATATATTGTAAATTACCAAAGGAAAGAATGTTAAAATAAATAATAGCATCCAAGGAGATTCTTCAAACAGTAAATAATTTACTATCCAAATATATCTATAGAATGGCATTAAGTCATATGCCTTTTCTCCTCCCATAAATGCTGACATTAAATCACCTGTAGCAATACTATCAGAAATTAAATGGGCAAAGTGTACATATAATAGTCCATCATTTCCACCTTCAAATAATATAAATTTATTTAAAAGGTTGGGATAAAAGTATATAGAAAATAAAAAACTAATTATAAAAGAAGTTATAAAAAAAAATGCCTTATTTAAATTTACTTTCTTAAAAAGCAAATATAAAATTAATAATCCAGAAAAAAAACTCAATATATGCTTGATATAAACATAAATTTGAAACTTAATGGGTAGATACAATTTTGCTTGCAAGGGCATAGTTTTCCCAGTCTCTAATAGCCAAATATCGAAAAGATTATTTTTATTAATAGAAATATTTGTAAAATTTAGACACTCAATATTTTTAAACTCTTTTTTTTCTAAACTTGAACCAACATAACCTAGGCCTTGCCAACAAAATTTTGCCTTAGAGTTAGAATAATCAGAAGGAAAAGAGTATTTGACAAAAAACGGTAGTTTTGCTCTGCTAGGTTGCTGCTTGCCGTAGGCATTATATTTAGTGTCATTAAAAGCACCTAATTGCAGTTGATAACGGTTTCTCCACTCAATTGTTTCTACTAACCTAGTTTGACTAGTTTTTTTGATCATTTGAGTAACTGATTTATCATATAGGTAAGGCGCAGGTCCAGCTATAGAATCTGGAAAGGCACTTTGATAATCATCATACAGCTTATTGAATATTTTTTTTGGCAATCCTTCTTTAAATATACTATCTTTGTAATTCTCTCCACCTATAAATACATTATTAGCTTCATAAATTTGTGGTATTATTAAACTGTTTTTAGTAGCAAGTACTATAGGTACTATAAAAATTACCGTCATCCAGTGCTTTTTTTCAGTATTTACTTTTGCAGAATAAAACAACAAAAATAAAAGACTATAAAAAGCTAATGAGTACCAATTGGGATTGAAAAAACCAAGGCAGGATAAAGAAAACAAAAATATTAAAATAAAAGAACAAATTTTATTTTCTATAACATTCATTCTTTTATGTTATATTAAATGAGTTTGCAAAGATATATAATTTAGGCATCTAATGAATAATGTATATTTAAGTAGTTCTTCAAAAAGAGTAATTAAAAAACTAAAAGAATTAAAGGATAATTGCATTAGCCGAGAAATTCATAAGCTGCCAGTAAAAGAGGCAAGAAAAGAATTTGCTAAATTAAGAAACTATTTTACTTATAAAAATCAAATAGAAGTACTCAAGATAAAAAACTTCAACATTAATAATATTCCTGTTAGGTATTACAGGGGAAAAAAAAACTCAGCTATCGAAACACTTCCTATTATGATTTATTTCCATGGGGGTGGTTGGGTTTTAGGAAGTTTAGATACTCATGACCAAGTATGCAGAAAACTAGTAGAAAATTCTAAATATGATGTTATATCAGTGGGATATAATCTAGCACCAGAAACTATTTTTCCTGTTGGAATAGAAGAATGTATAAAATTAGTTAATTGCATTAATAAAATAGACTATGGCTTAAAAATAGATAGAGATAAAATTATACTATGTGGTGATAGTGCCGGAGGAAACTTTGTCTCTGTTATTTGTAATCAATCTAAAAGTTTTATAAAAGCCCAGATATTAATATATCCTGTAACTGATATGTTTAATTCTTATCCTTCTAAGAATAAATATGATGGTTTAATTTTAAATAAAACATTAATAGAGTGGTTCCAAAATCATTATATTCCTATAAAAATAAGAAAGAAATATTATAATGATGTCAGGTTATCACCGATAAAGAAGAAAAAGTTTTCAAATATACCAAATACTTTTATTGTCTTAGCAGAATGTGACCCTTTATATGACGAAGGCTTCTTATATGGAAAAAAATTAGAAGCTAATAATGTACAGGTTAAAATTAAAACATACAAAGTCCTTATGCATGGATTTCTAACTATGGGAGGTGAAATAGAAGAAGTGAATTTAGTTATTCAGGATATAAATAGAGAAATAAGTGAATGTTTATAATTTATTCAAATTTTCTTAAAAATAAAATTTGCTAACTTGTTAATCTCTTTATGTGCAATACTATTCTTTGCAGTGGCCCCAACCCAATTCTTTTTTTCAGCAGCCTTTTGAAAGTCAGATCTTAAAGAAATTTGAGGAGATAATATCCATTGTGAAGGAAGTACCTCAATTATTTTTTCTCTCGGTAATATTTTTTGTGGATGTATCCTTGAAGGAACTATTATTC
>NZIN01000008.1 GCA_002689905.1 Rickettsiales bacterium | reverse complement strand
ATGAGAATAAAACTTTTACTTTTTTTTTTTTTTTTTTTTGCCCTTTCGTTTTTAAGTTTTAAACTAATCTATCATCTTCCTGTAAAATTTTCAGATAATAAAATTATATATATTAATCCAGGTTTAACTGTTGATAAATTAGGAAAAATTTTACAAAAAGAAAAGCTTATAAAAAGTAATACTTTATTTAAAACCATACTTAATATAACCGGGCAAGATAAAAAAATATTGCATGGCGAATATTTGTTTAGTGAAAAAACATCTCTATATAGTGTTATTAAATCTATAACAAGTGGTAATTACTATTATCGTAAGATATCTATACCGGAGTGTTCGACTGTTGATCAAATTCTAAATATAATTGGACAAAATACATTTTTAAGTGGGTATATAGAAAATAAACCCGTTGAAGGAAGCATTTTCCCCGAAACCTATTTTTTTTTAAGAAATGAGGATAAAAATAAAGTTTTAATTAGAATGCAAAAAAAAATGAATAAAGTAATTGGTGCCATATGGCAGGAGAATAATGATATTATAAAGTCTAAAAAAGAATTAATTAAATTAGCTTCAATGATAGAAGCAGAGGCTTTAATAAAAAAAGAAAAGTATTTAATTTCAAGTGTTTTTTATAATAGATTAAGAAAAAAAATGAGATTACAATCAGACCCAACGATTCTTTATGCAAAAAATTTAAATAAAAACATTAAAACAAGAAAAATATTTAAAAGAGATCTACGTTCTGATAATCCTTGGAATACTTATACGAGACATGGATTGCCTAAAACCGCTATATGTAACCCAGGTTTTGATGCTATTGAAGCTGCAATGACTCCAAAACATTCTAATTATCTATATTTTGTATCAGATGGAACAGGAGGACACAGGTTTAGCTCTGATTTAGAACAACATACATTAAATGTAAAAATTTGGAGAGAAAAATTAAGAGATAATAATGAAACTAAAAAATAAAATAAAAAGATCAGGTATATTATTTGTAATATCTTCTCCTTCTGGAGCTGGTAAAACAACTTTGGCAAGAAAACTAATACATGAGGATAAAAATATTGAATTATCTATATCAGTTACTACAAGAACTCCAAGAAAATCAGAAATAAATAAAAAAGATTATATATTTGTAAGTGAACAAGCTTTTGATGATATGATAAAAAAAGATATGTTCTTAGAGCATGCTACAGTTTTTGAAAATAAATATGGAACACTAAAAGAAACTGTGTTGAAAAAATTAGAAAAAGGAGTTGATATATTATTTGATATAGATTGGCAAGGAACACAGGAGTTAAAAGAAAAAGAATCAAAATATTTAGTATCAGTTTTTATATTACCTCCATCGACCAAGGAACTAGAAAAAAGATTACTAAACAGAGCGCAAGATTCTAAAGAGGAAGTGAAGAAAAGAATGGCTGAAGCAGTTTCTGAAATTACACATTGGGCGGAATATGATTATGTTATTATAAATGATGATTTAGAAGAAACATTAGAAAAATTAAGAGCTATATTAACTTCCGAAAGATTAAAAAGAGGAAGACAAACTGGTTTGAACAATTTTGTTAGAAAAGTTATTTTTTAGTTTTATAAATTAGGTTTGCCAACTTGCAGTATGAATCAACTGAAATTTGCTCAGGCCTAATGTTTTCATTTATATTCAATTGACGCAGAAAACTAGAAATATTTTCTAAACCTTTAAGTGAGTTTATTATTTTTTTTCTTCTTTTGTTGAAAGCTTTCCTTGTTAAAACCTTTAGTGTATCAAAGTCATCAACAACAGAATCTTGTCTTTTAGAAAATGCTAATACTGTACTGCTTACCTTGGGGATAGGATAAAACACCTCTGCTGGAAGGTTTAGTTTTCTTTCTACATTACATACAGCTTGAGTAATTACAGAAAGTCTAGAGTACTTTCTACTATTAGGAGTCGAAATAATTCTTTCTGCTACTTCTTTTTGAAATGTAAAAATTACTTCTTCAACATATTTATGTAAGGGAAGTATTTTTATTAATATTTGAGATGATAAATAATAAGGAAGATTTGATAGTATTTTGGTTTTTCTATCTATTAATTTATTTAGATCTAGGTTGAGAAAATCGTCAATAATCAAACTATTAGTATTTTGGTTATTATTTAACAAAATTTTTTCAAGTATACTTTTAAAAGCTATATCTTTCTCTATTAAAATTATTTTTTTTGGTTTTTTATTTAATACGGCTAAAGTTAAGCCACCTGGCCCTGGTCCTATTTCTATAAGGTTAAAATCATCAATTGGTAATATATTTTTAATTATTTTTTCTAAAATATTTTTATCAAAAATAAAGTTTTGTCCTAGTTTTTTTTTAGGTATGATATTATATTTTTTAATAACAGAGTTTAAATTTATATTGTAAGCCATTTTAACTAAATTGAATTAATTTCAATTAGTGCTCTTTGTCTGATACTATTTAATAATAGATTTGCAGCGTTATTTATTTTATTTATCCTTAACCTTTGCTCAATATTATTTTTTAATCCATCTAAGCTCACTGTAATTACAGGCTGACATAACATTAGTGAAAGTATCCCATCCTGAGTAATAATTTCTTTACTTAGTTTTCCTATTTCTAATCCAGCATCTAAAACTTCTAATATTTTGTTATCTAATGACTCTCTAGCTAAAGACCCAAGGTTACCACCAGTACTGCCTTCAGTAATTTGTATTGATTTTTCTAGCTCATTACAATTATCCAAGGAGGCTCTTAAAGAATCTAATTGTTTAACTATATTATATTGCATCTGAGTACTTTTAGATGCTGTAGTCTTAAAAAATATTTGGCTAATGTTATAAAGAATTTGATTTTCTTTAATTTTTTTAGTTTTCCTTTTGTCATTTAATAGATAAATGTAATAACCATTATTGGTTTCAATAGCTTTACTTATTTCACCTATTTTTAAACTTCTTATAGTAGCACTTATTTTTTCATTAAGAACACTTTCTCTCACCCAATTATTTAAATTTAACGCTCCATCTGAAAATTGCTGGGCTAGTGAAGAAAAATTAGATATATTAGCTTTTGAATAAATAGATAGAGCTTTCTCCTTTGAAGAAACTACAGCATCTTCTGAAGTAGGCGATATAAATATCTCTGAGATGTTATATTCAGCTTCTCCAGAGTTTTTTATAAAATTTTGTAGAGCTTCATCTTTTTGTCTATCAGTGATAGATATATTATTCGCAATTGTATAAGCAATTATTTTATTCCACAATAACTGTCCTCTTATTTGATTATAAACAACGCTCTCAGGAATACTTTTCTTTCTAAAATTTTCAATTAGAGTATCTTTTGATATATTTAAATTTCTCTCTAATTTATTAATTTCTTGATAAACCTCGGAGCTATTTATTAATATTCCCATTTTTTCTGCTTGCTGGATTTTTAGGCTTTCATCTATTAAAACCTTTAATACTTGACCTCTTAATTGTTCTCTTACGTTATTTTCATCAGGTATGCCTGAAACTGCTAAAGCAAGATTTAGTCTATGTTCTAAATCTATATTAGTTATTATTTGATTATTTATTTTTACCAATATTTTTATTTTAGTAGAAACAAGGTTACTATTAATTAAAAATACAAGTAAGATAAGAAAGTTTTGTATATATTTATTCATTTAAAATCCAAATAATTTTACATTAAAACTTAAATTAGTTACAGCGGGTATGTCAATATCATATGATCTATCTCTGGTATAGCCAACTTCTAAAGCAGTACATTCGTTTGTAAAATTAATGCCAAAATTTGTTCTTAAAGGCAGTGAATATAAAGCTCCTGCTAAATCTCTAGATTGATTAAAGCTGAAATTCCAATTATTTTTAAAATATTTTTTAAATCCGTAGTTTATTTGTTCGGTATCATTATTTCTTAAACTAGAAAAACTTTTTAATTGTACATATGACAAGTCAAGTTCAAGATTATTTAAAGAAACTTCGCTGGATATAGTATTTCTATTAAGTTTTAATCCTTCAGAAAGTCTAAAATCATAATAAAAATCATAATTAGCATTATTATAAATTATATTTCCTACTATTTCTGATCTTTTGTTTTTAAAACCGCTAATTTGATCAAATAAGTCTTGCTGGTTTGAATTTAATATTTGCCCTAAAAATCCACTAAGGTTTCCTCCTTTTTTGTTTATGCTTTTAATGTTAATACCATAATTACTCCTAAGGCCACTTTCAATCCTATCATACCCAGGATATCTATCATGATCAAACAAGTTAGAACTTGCTAAATCTACTTCTAAGCTATCCTCATTTCTGATCTTATAATTCTTGTTATCATCAGGGCTTAAAAAAATCTGAGATTTAGGTTCTATTAGAAAAGTATTGGTATTATTTTTTTTAATTAAGGGATATTGTATTTCAAGTCCTAGCTGTGGAAAAAACTTTAATAACCTTTTTTGATTAGAGGTTCCATTACTATTATATGCATCAATATTAATTATTGAAATATCTTTTAATAAAAAACCATTATAAATATGATTTCTATTACTTTTGCTTTCAAAGTGTAGGCTATCTACATTTTTTTTATTTTTTCTAGTAACAGAATTAAATGATAATTTATGCATAAAGTTTCTTTTTCTCTTATTGTCATCAAGATTATTAATATGAATGTTAATATTAGGCCTTATAAAAGGAAGGTTAGATACATCATATTCATCTGATAAAGATTGAAACTTAAATAAGTCAACAGTTACATTGCTAAAAATATTACCCCATTCTGTAAAAAAGTTTTGATTAAGAACACTTTCTCCTTCTGACAAATTATATTTAGATAAATATGATTTATCACTAGACCTTTTAATGTTAGTTCCATATAACCAATTATCATTAATTTCATATATATATTTTAAGTCTAAATGACCTCTAAACTCTTTTTTTGCAACCTCATCAACTCTAATCTTGGTTCCTTTTGTAAATGAGTATTTTAGTTTTAGATTACTATTTTTACTAATTTTTTTATGATCGTTTTCTAAAAAGAAGCCTTCTTTAGATGAATATCTTGTTTTAACTGTAAGGTTTGAGGTTTCTGATATATTAAAGAAAATTGGCTGAGTGTAAGAGGTGCCAAATATATTAGAATTTGAAACTTTGGGAGTTAATAAACCAGTTTTATTTTTCACTGATGGGTCAGGGTGATAAAAAATAGGAACATAAAGAATGGGAATATTAAAAGCTTCTAAAAAAACATTCTCATAAAGTATAGTTTTACTTTTTTTTAAGTGAGTAGCTTTTTTAGCTTTAAGTTTCCATAAAACATCACCACCTTCGTCTTTTTTACAAGAATTGCATTTTGTAAATATGACATTTTTGTAAACTATTTTATTTTTCGATGCAAAACTTTTTGCAGAACTTGCTGCAATTCTTGAATTATCAGAAAGAAGTATCCCCATATTTTTTATAATGTTTATTTTTAAATCATCACTAAGTTCAGCTTCAGAAGCATAAAATACATCTCCATCTTGTTCAAAAATAATTACATTACCTTTTGCTAAAATTTCTTTTTTTTTTAAGTAGTATATAATTTTATCAGCTTTTAATTTATATTTACCGCTTGTTATATTAACATTCTCATAAGCAGTAATTGTATTATTTTTGTCATTCTTTTCTATTCTGTTTGCTGATAAATAAAAGTTGTCTAAAGCAACGCTAAATTTGCAATCTACAAACATTACAGAAACTAAAAATATTACAATTAAATTAAACTTATATCTCATTTTTCATCAGCGTGTATAATAAGAGCTATAGATAAAAATAATGGCAACAAAATAGGTAATAACGAACCAAACATAAGAGGCATTTTCCCAGCTATAGATAAGGCATTAATTATCTTAGTAGTGTAAAAAATTGAAAATCCAACTAATATACCAATAAGAATTTTAAAACCAGATTTTTTTCTGGAGAAGTCGTTAAGATTAAAGCTTGCACCAAGCAAACTCATAGCTGCTAATAAAAAAGGAAAGCAAAATAATTTATAGAGGTGATAGCGATGTTTTTTAGCCGAAAAACCTGCGCTTTCAAACATTTTTATAAACGGTATTAAGCTCCATAATGATAAGGAATCTGGTGATGCGAAGCCCTCTTTTATCTGAGGTTTTGTAATAGATGTAGGAATTTTTATACTATCTTTAATATCAATTTCACCTATGTTGTTTATAATTTCTGTATCCATTAATAGCCAATAGTTTTCATGTAATTCAGAAGTTTCTGCTTTGATCTTTTTTATTACTTCATAGTTTTTATTAAAATTAAAAACAACTACATCATTAAATTTCATGGTTTTTGCATCTAAGCTTTTGGCATATATCATGTCGTTGCCTTCTATATTACCTTGTTTAACCCAGAATCCGCTATTAGTAACTAATAATGAATTTAAGGGTTTTTCTAAAACTTCGGACTCAATATTTATAATCTTTTTTTGAGTGGAAGATATTAAGGGGCTAAAGGTGGTTATAAAAATAAAGCCGAGTGTTATTGATACTAGAAAAATTGGGTAAACTATCTTTCTTATGGTTAATCCCGATGCTCTCATAACAATTAGTTCTTTTGAATTATTAATTTTAATAACCCAAAACATACCAGAGAAAAAAAAGCAAAAAGGTAGTATTTCTAAAAGCATTTTAGGTAAATTGAGTGAACTAAGTATAAAAATTAAACTTGTACTAATTTTATCATTACTTCCAAATTTTTTATTAAATTCAACAGTATCACCAATAAATATTATAGATGCGAATAACAAAATTATTAAGCCTGTAGAGAACAAAAATGTTTTTGATATATATATATTAATTTCAGAGTTTAATTTCATTTTTTAATCTGTTGATAGCTTTGGACACTGGAGTTTCATATTTTATTAAAAGTACTGGTATGGTAGAAAATATAATTAGAGAGATATAAGGTAATAAAAATGTAGAAAAAGAAAAAATCATTTTGTTAATAAGTGATATATACATAGCTTGCATAATTACTGCTAGAAAAGAACAAAAAACTATATTACCTAATAATACTTTTCTTTTCATTTCACCAAATAATACAGAAAAAGATGCTAATGTGCACATGAAAATTACTAAAAGTGGTGAACTCATTCTTCTATGTGCCTCAGCTAAGAATTCATTTTGTATTTTTTTACTTACTACATTGTCTGGATAGAAAAGTTCTTTTACTGATCTTTCTTCTACTTGCTTAAAACGGGCAGTTTCTTTTTTTTCTGTAATCTCTATTTGAAATTCATATTTAGAAAAATTAAGAATTGAAGTTTTTTTATTTTTTTTATTATAAACATAGCGACTTCCATTAAATACTATTATATTAGCTTTATTTTCAAAATTAGAGAGTATACCTTGCTTAGCCAGTATTGTACTTTCGACTTCCTTATTTCTAGTATCATGAATAAGTATATTTTCTACTGTTCCATTTTTACTTGCTTTATCAATGTAAACAGTGAGACCCTTAATAGGGTTGAGAAATGAGCCAACCTGCAGTGTAGACATAACAAAATTATTTCTTAGATCCGATTGGAAAGTTTTGAAAGTTTTATAATTATTAGGACTTATATAGACCTCAATTAACAATAGTATTAATGCTATAATGGATCCAAATATAATAGCGGGCAAGATTAAAAATAATTTTGATAATCCAAAAGTTTCAATAACTATAAGCTCAGATTCACTTTTTAATTTTTGGTAGGTATAAACAATAGCGACAAATGATATTAATGGTAATAATAAAGCTAAAATTTTTGGAGCAATTAGGCTTACAAACCAAAAGTAAGAGGTTAATGAAAGCCCTTTATTGATAATAAGGTCTATGTATCTTAAGGACCTAGACAGCCAAACTATTCCTGTGAGAACTAGACTTATTACTAAAAAAGGCTTTAATATATTTAAAAAAATATAATTTATGAAAATAATATTCTTAATTTGCATTTTTTTTACTTGTTTACCTTAAAATAATAACATAAAAATGTATGATTAAATCAATAATGTATATTTGGAGTAAATTAACATGAAAATTAGTTTTAATTCAGAGTTTTCGAATGACAGAGGAACTATAGTATTTGTATGTGTAAAAAATAAGCCATTACACAAATATTTAGCTACCTTAGATAAAAAAAATAACAACTATATCAGTAAAGCTATGAAAGTTACAAATTTTGATTATAAAGAGAATAATCATTTGGAATTAATATTGCCTTTAGGATCAAAAGCTAACAGACTAATCTTAATAGGAACAGAAGTAGCTAAAATTAGCAATGAAGTAGGGCTAGGAAAACTAGGTAGTTTTCTAACTTCTATTACAAACAATAAAAAAATTAAGGAAGTTAGCTTAATTATAGATCATAAACTCTTTAAACCTAGTGAAGTTGCTATAATGCTTTTTGGTCTATCTTTAAATACATATAGGTTTAATAAGTATTTCTCAGATAAAAATAAAACTAGAGTTAATTATATTCAGAAAATAAATTTATTTTACAGTAATAAAACTGATTTACAAAAAGAGTGGAAACGTTTTTCTTCTATAAAGGAAGGAGTTTTCTTAACCAGAGATTTAGTAAGCGAACCAGCTAATAATTTAACACCATTTTTATTAGCTAAAGAAGCAATGAAACTAAAAAATATAGGTTTAAAAGTAGAACAATTAGATGAGAAAAAACTTAAAGATTTAAAGATGGGTGCATTATTAGGTGTTGCTCAGGGAAGTGAAAACAAGCCATATGTTGTTACCCTAGAATGGAAAGGTAATAAATCTAAGAAAACTACTGATTTTACTTTTGTAGGAAAAGGTGTGACTTTTGATACTGGGGGAATATCTATTAAACCATCTGGAGGTATGGAAGAAATGAAATATGATATGGGTGGATCAGCAGTAGTATTAGGCTTAATGAAAGCATTAGCATTGAGAAAAACAAAAGCTAATGTATCAGGGGTTATAGGGTTGGTTGAAAATATGCCCTCAGGTAAAGCACAAAGACCAGGTGATGTAGTAAAGTCTATGTCAGGACAAACAATTGAAGTAATTAATACGGATGCTGAGGGTAGGTTAGTTTTAGCTGATATATTATGGTATGCTCAGAAAAAGTTTAAACCTAATAAAATAGTTGATTTAGCCACTTTAACAGGAGCAATAATAGTAAGTATAGGACAAGAAAAAGCAGGAATGTTTTCTAATAACTCTAATTTTTCTGATGAAGTTACTAAGCTAGGACTTAAAGTAGGTGAGGAGGTTTGGAATATGCCAGTAGATAATAGCTATGAGAAAGATATTAATTCTGATATAGCTGATATGAAAAATGTAGGATCTGGAAGAGGAGCTGGGTCTACAGCAGGAGCAATATTTTTAAAGAGATTTATAAAGGATACTACTTGGATGCATTTAGACATAGCTGGCGTAACGTGGGCAAAATCAGACAGACCTATGACCCCAAAGGGTGGTTCCGGATTTGGAGTAAGACTCTTAGATGAACTGGTTTTTAAAAATTTTGAGTAAGAATAAAGGAAATTAATATGCCAAAACAAAAAACATTATCTATAATAAAACCTGATGCAATGCAATCAAACTTTTCTGGAAATATTATCACTTTCTTAGAGGAAAAAGGATTTAATATTGTTGCACAAAAAAAAATAAAACTTACGAATTCTCAAGCAAAATTATTTTATGAAGTACATAAAGATAGACCATTTTTTTCAGAATTGGTTGATTTCATGATTTCTGGACCAATATCAGTTCAAATCCTGGAAGCTAGTGATGCAGTTGCTTTCTATAGAAAAGTTATGGGTGCTACAAACCCTGATGAAGCCGAAGATGATACTATTAGAAAAAAATATGGAAAAGACATTCAATGTAATGCAGTGCATGGCTCTGATAGTGTTGAGAATGCTAAAATTGAAATAGCATTCTTTTTCAGTGTCTTAGAAATTTCGAGCTAAACGTAATTTGACTAGAATCGTTAATTTTACCAAGAACTTTGATGGGCGTTCTTATTAATTTACAAAATTGAGAAAAGTTATCTATATCTTTTCTTTTTATTACTAGAATCATTCCTACACCACAGTTAAAAGTTCTAAGCATTTCTTTCTTATTCAAATTACAACTTTGATTTAGCCAATTGAAAATACTAGATTTTTTTTCGAAATCTAATTGACTTAAATCTATCTCAGCACCACATTTTGAAGGAATTACTCTTTTGAGATTTTCAGATATTCCTCCCCCCGTAATATGAGAAATTGCTTTTATATCAAATTTTTCTAAAATTTTTAAAATAGGCTTAACATAAATTAAAGTTGGTTTGAGTAATATTTCACCAAAGGAATGATTGTTTATAAATTTCTTTTTGTAGCTAACTTTTTTTTCAGAAAATACTTTTCTAATTAAAGAGTAGCCATTTGAATGAATTCCATTACTTGGTAAGCCTATCAAAATATCATTCTTTACAATACCTTTCTTAGGTAACAATTTTTTCTTTTCAACCACTCCAACTGCAAAACCAGCCAAATCAAAATTAGAATTACTATACAAGCCGGGAAGTTCAGCTGTTTCTCCTCCTATTAATGAGCAATTAGATTGCATGCAGCCTTTAGTGATTCCTTTTAAGATATCAAGAATTACATCCTTTTTAATTTTTTCTACTGCTATATAGTCTAAAAAAAATAATGGTTTTGCCCCTTGTACTATTATATCATTGACTGACATTGCTACTAAGTCTATGCCAATAGTTTTGTATAACTTCATTTCTTTTGCTATTAATATTTTAGTTCCAACACCATCTGTTGCAGAAACTAATAATGGATTTTTGTATTTATTAGTATTAAAGTTATAAACAGCTCCAAAGCCTCCTATACTTGACAGGACATCTTTTTTAGAAGTTTTTTTTGATAAAGGCTTAATCTTTTTAACTAGCTCATTGCCTAGATTTATATCCACTCCAGACTTAAGATATGAAAAATTATAGTTTTTTTTTTTACTCATGTTATTATAACATTATAGGTTATAAAATACTTTGCAAACTTTCAATATAATAAAATTAAAAAAAATTATTTACATAATTTTCTTCCTATTAGTAAACAGTTTTGCCTTTAGCCAGGACCAAAATTCAGTAAGAAATATCTACATTGAACTAAACCTTAAAGAGAATCAAGATCATAGAGCAACAGCTATAGAATCCTCCTACAATATAGCTTTAACCAGATATTTAACCTGGATTACTTTAAGCAGTAGTGCAGAAATATTTTCTTTAGTTAACTCATTAAATTCTAAAGATTATATTTCTGGTTATTCGATAGAAAATGAAAAATATAAAAAAGATAAATATAGTGCTTTGATAACAGTTAATTTTGAACAAAAGAAGCTAGAGAAACTTTTAAAAGAAAAAACAATAAAGTTTTTTTCTAAAAAAGGACCAGAAACACTGATAATCCCGCTAATTGAATATGATACTAGGTTAGTATTATGGGATGATCCAAACCCATGGTTTGATACCTGGTTAAACAGACCTTTAGATTCAAATTTAAATTTATTTATTTTACCATCAGGTGAAGCAGATGATTTAATAACTTTAAGTGCGACTGATGCTAAAAGTTTAAAATACTTTAAGATTAAAAAACTTGCAAAAAAGTATAATGCTAGTAATGCATATGTTTTATTAGTTAATGTAATTAGTGAGAATAACTCTTATTATTATAACTTAAAAGCATATAATGGCTTCTCACAAGAAATGATTTATAATATACAGGCTCAACCTTCAAAAAAGGATAATTTAAGAAATAATTTAAATCAACTAGCTAATAACTTTGCAAATTACTTAGATGATATGTGGGTTAAAAAGAATTTAGATAATATAAATTCAGAAACAGCAGTTATAGTAGAAGTAGAGTATAAAAAGTATAAAGAATGGATAGGTATGAAAAATTATTTAAATAATAATGAGGATATTTCTAGTTATAGTATTTTAAAAATTTCTAATAAAAAAGCGTTACTTAATTTAAATATCTTATCTTTAGATGCTTTAGTCGAAGATCTTATAGATAATAATTATAAAATTAATGAAGTTGATAGAATTTTATCAATAAAAACAAAGGAAAGAAATTAATGAATAAGATTTTTAAGAAAGAAATATTTTATTTTTTAATTTTTATATTTTTTTTTATATTTATTTATTACCTCGCTAATGTATTGATACCTTTTTTTATAGGAATATTTATCGCCTATTTACTAGATCCTATAGTTGATTATTTAGAAAGTAAAAGGCTAGGTAGAGGCCTAAGTTCCACTATAGTTTTAATGATTTTTTTTTTACTAGTTTTGGTAATTTCACTACTTATGTTACCAATATTGTTATTGCAAATTGAGAGTTTTTTAACTGATTTTCCTGAAGTAGTAAATGAATTTAATGAAATTTTACATGACTTAATAGAACATATCCACAAAAAAATGCTGTTAGTCAATGTGCCATATGATATTAAAGAAGCATTACCTAATGTTGCACATATATTAACTAATACTCTTAAAAGTTTAATTAATTCTTCTATTGCAATCCTAAATATAGCGAGCATTTTGTTGATAACACCTATAGTATCATGGTATTTCCTTAAGGACTGGGATAAAATAATAAAAGATATTTCCAGCTTTTTATCTTCTAAATATAAAAATAAAATATCAGTATATGCTAATGATATTAATAATATTTTTGATGCTTATTTAAGAGGGCAAATTCTTGTGAGCACTTCTTTAAGCGTATTTTACTTTTTATCTTTTTTTATATTAGGATTAGATTATTCGTTATTCATTGCTATTTTTGCAGGGTTTTTCTCATTCATTCCTTTCATAGGAATATTGATCAGTTGTCTCGTTACCTTAATACTTACTTACTTGCAATTTGTAGAAGTATACTTCTTATTTTACATAATCATCGTTTTCATAATTGGTCAATTGTTAGAGGCAAACTTTTTAACTCCAAAATTAATAGGAAAAAAACTAGGATTGCATCCTTTGTTGGTTTTACTAGCTATTTTTATATTTGGATCTCTTTTTGGGATCCTAGGCATAATATTTGCTACACCTTTAATGGCTACTTTAGGCTTAATTTTAAAAAGAAATTTGACTAAATAAAATGAATGATTTTAGCTATCAAAAATCATTACCTTTGAGGCTTAGACCATCTTTTGGTAGGCATGACTTTATTGTAGGGGTATCTAATAATGAGGCCATAAGTTGGGTAGACAATTTTCTAACCTGGAAAGAAGATGGACTGATAATCATAGGACCAGGTTCTTCTGGCAAGTCTCATTTAGCTAATGTTTGTAAACATAAATATAATTGTGATATTTTAGAAGCTAATGATATTAATAACGAGGACATAAATATACTAAATTTAAATGACTTGATAATTGAAAATATAGAAAAAATAAAAAACTTTAATTTTTTTTTGCATATCATAAATATCCTGAAGGAAAAAAGACATAAATTAATCCTCACATCCAAATACACCATTCAAGATATGGAAGTAAAACTAGAAGATTTAAGTTCTAGACTATTAGCTTTTCCTCAAGCTAAAATTTTACTCCCTACAGACGATGTGTTGAGAGGTATAATTATTAAATTATCTAAGGATAAAGCTTTGCCATTAAATAACGGAGTAATAAATTTTATTATTAACCATACAGAAAGGTCTTATTTAGCAATTCATAAACTTATAAATGAATTAGATCAATTAGCACTAGATAAAAAAAAGAAGATTACTATTCCGTTCGTAAAATTAGTTTGTGAAAAAAAAAGTTATTATAATTAATATCAAATTGAACTTTATAATAGCTGATTATTAATATAAAATATATTAATGGAAGAGAATAAGAAATTTATCAACAGAGAACTTTCTTGGCTTGATTTTAATCAAAGAGTTTTGGAAGAGGCTGATAATTTAAATATACCAATATTAGAACGTTTGAACTTTTTGTCTATATCTGGATCAAATTTGGATGAGTTTTTTATGGTAAGAGTTGCCGGCTTAAAAGGCCAGGTAGACAGTGAAGTCTATATAGAAACAATTGATGGACTGATGCCTGAACAAGTTCTTAAAGAGGTATTAAAGAAGTCTAAATTAATAAAAAAACTTCAAAATGAATGTTGGGTTAGAATACTAAAGAAGCTTAATAAAAATGGAATCAAGGTATGTGAAAAAGGCAATTTAATAAAATATGATAAAAGCTGGTTAGAAGCTCACTTCATTAAAGAGGTTTTCCCTTTACTTACACCAGTCGCTATTGATCCAGCACATCCTTTTCCTTTTGTACCTAACTTAGGTTTAAGTATGGTACTAAAATTGAAAAAAAAAAATTCTAATAATACTATTAAAATAGTAATACCTTTTCCTAAAGGATTGAAAAAGTTTATAAAGATAAAAAATTCTAATAAATTTATTGCCACAGAGAAATTGATAATACTTTGTATAGATAAAATATTCCCTAAATTTAGTTATATTTCTTATGGCTTGTTTAGATTAATTAGAGATAGTGATATAGAGTTTAGTGATGAAGCAGAAGATCTAGTAACAACTTATGAAAATCAGCTTAGAAAAAGGCGTTATGGAAGAGAGGTTCTCTTGGAAATGACTAAAAATATTCCTGAAGAATTAAAAAATATGATAATTAACTCATTAGATATAAATAAAGATAATGTTATATATGCTGAACATATCTTGGATATTAGCTCAGTTAATCAAATATCGAAAATAAGTAGTAAAAAATTAAAATGGAGAAATTTTAAACCAAGATTTCCAGAAAGAATAAAAGATGCTAAAGATGATTGTTTTGCTGCCATTAGACATAAGGATATGATTATTCATCATCCTTATGAAAGTTTTGATGTAGTAGTTAAATTTTTAAGACAGGCTGCCAAAGATAAAAAGGTATTAGTAATTAAACAAACAATTTATAGAACAGCAAAAGAAAATAATGCAATCATTGAAGCTTTAGTTGAAGCTGCTGAAGAGGGTAAGTCAGTTATTGCTTTATTAGAGATTAAAGCCAGGTTTGATGAAGAGGTTAATATAAAAGTAGCAAGATATTTAAAAAGATATGGAGTACAGGTTATTTATGGATCAATAGAGTTAAAAACACATGCTAAGATTTCCTTAGTTGTTAGAAGAGAAAGAAAAGGCTTAAATACATATGTACATTTTGGAACTGGAAACTACCATATAAATACAGCTAAAGTTTATACAGATTTATCATTATTTACTTGTAATAAACAGATTGCAGAAGATGCTCAACAATTTTTTAATATGGCTACTGGATATTCAACACCTATAAAATGGAATTACTTAAGTGTAGCGCCAGAAAATCTTAGAAATGATTTTATTGCTCTAATTCAAAATGAAATTGAACATAAGAAAAAAGGTAAAAAAGCAGAAATATGGCTTAAATGTAATTCTCTCATAGATGAAGAAGTAATAAATAAACTTTATCAGGCTAGTAAAATGGGAGTTAAAATTGAATTAATAATCAGAGGAGTTTGTTGCTTAAAGCCAAAAATTAAAGGTTTATCTGAAAATATTAACGTAAGAAGCATTGTCGGAAGGTTTTTAGAGCATTCAAGAATATATTGTTTTAGTAACGGTTATGCTATGCCTTCAAGTCAAGCAAAAGTTTTTATATCTTCTGCAGATATTATGCCAAGAAACTTTGATAGAAGGTATGAGGTTATGGTGCCAATATTAAATAATACAGTACATAAGCAGATATTAAATCAAATTATGGTGGCTAATTTAAAGGATAATACACAAGCTTGGACTATGAATTCTTCAGGAGAATACGAGAGAATTGAAAATAACGGTGTTGCTATTTCAGCACACAATTATTTTATGTCCAATCCTAGTTTATCTGGAAGAGGGAAGTCTATAAAAAAAAACAAGCCCAAAGATTTTATAATTGACAATAAATAAAATTTACAATATCTGATTTATCAATATTATAATGTTTATTTAAAATAGAAAGTAAATATGTTATTTAAAAACGAATATAGAACACATTATTGTGGCAATCTAAGTTCATCAAATGTTGATGAAATAGTTAAACTTTCGGGTTGGATGCATTCCATTAGAGATCATGGCGGGCTAATATTTATAGATTTGAGAGATCAATTAGGTGTAGCTCAAATTGTCATTGATCAAAATAGTCCATTATTTAAAAAAGTTGAAGCTTTAAAGTTAGAAAGTGTTATTACTATTTCTGGAAAAGTAATTTTAAGATCTAAGGAAACTATAAATGATAAAATTAAAACTGGAAATATTGAGGTATTAGTTAATGATTTAGATATTATTTCTAAATCAGAGGTTTTGCCATTTCAAGTGTCTAGTGATGATAATTATAATGATGAATTAAGACTCAAGAATAGATTTCTAGACTTAAGAAGAGAAAGATTGAAAAATAATATTTTATTAAGAAGTGAGATTATTCAATTTATAAGAAATGAAATGTTAAAATTAGATTTCATAGAGCTACAAACTCCAATTCTTACTGCATCATCGCCTGAAGGTGCAAGAGATTATTTAGTCGCATCAAGGTTGCACCCTGGAAAGTTTTATGCACTACCTCAAGCTCCTCAACAATTTAAACAGTTAGCGATGGTTTCAGGTTTTGATAAATATTTTCAAATTGCTCCATGCTTTAGAGATGAAGATGCCAGGGCAGATAGAAGCCCTGGTGAGTTTTACCAACTGGATATAGAAATGGCTTTTTGTAATCAAGAAAATATTTTTGAGGTTGTTGAAAAAGTTATTCACAATACATTCATAAAATTTTCTGATAAAAATATTTCTCCAATTGGTTTTCCTAGAATTCCTTACCTTGATGCTTTAGATAAGTATGGAACAGATAAGCCAGATTTAAGAAACCCCTTAACTATGATAGATGCAACTGAAATATTCATACATGAGCAATCAAATTTTAAAATTTTTAAAAATATTATTAATAAAGGTGGGATAGTAAAAGCAATAGTAGCTCCTGTTGGAGTAGATAAACCTAGATCTTTTTTTGATAAATTGAACAGTTGGGCCATAGAACAAGGATTATCAGGTCTGGGCTATATTTATTTTGTTAAAAATGAAAGTAGAGAGTTGACTGGAAAAGGACCTATTGCAAATAATTTAGATAAAAGTTTACAAAAGAATTTAATTAAAAAATTAAATATTAATTATGGAGATGCTGTATTTTTTATATGTGATAAATATAAAGAAGCAGTAAAATATGGAAGTATAGTAATTAATAAAATAGGAACGGATCTACGTTTAATTAAAGAGGATGAATTTAAATTTTGTTGGATTATTGACTTCCCTATGTATGAAATTGATGAAAAAACTAATAAAATTGAATTTAGCCATAATCCTTTTTCGATGCCTCAGGGAGGCATGGATGCTTTAAATGAAAAAGATCCACTAGACATTAAGGCCTTTCAATATGATATTATATGTAATGGTATTGAATTGTCTTCTGGTGCTATAAGAAATCATGATATTCAAATTATGCTGAAAGCTTTTAATATTGCAGGATATAAGAAATCAGATATAGAAAATAAATTTCCTGCTCTGTATAATGCTTTCAAATATGGACCTCCTCCTCATGGTGGTATAGCTCCTGGAATAGATAGGATTGTTATGTTAATAGCAAATGAACCAAATATTAGAGAAGTTATAATGTTTCCATTGAATCAAAAAGCTGAAGATCTGCTTATGGGTGCCCCTAATAACGTAAGCAAGCAACAGTTAAAGGAACTAAATATAGATGTCACTGAAGAAGAATAACTTTACTTTTTCACTTTTACCAAAAGCTTACCAAAGTTTTTTCCTTGCATAAGACCGATAAAAGCGTTTGGAGCATTTTCTAAACCTTCAATAATATCTTCTTTCCATATAATTTTGCCTTCACTCAACCATTTAGCCAACCTTTTAATAGCTATATTATAGCGTTGTTCAAATCTAAATACTAGAAAACCCTCTACTGAGGCTTGGTTAGTTAACACAGCTCTTTGAACCCGTTGTCCTAGTTCTAGTTCCGTAAGGTTATATTGTGAGATTACTCCACATACTCCAATTCTTGCAAAAGGAGCTATATTACTAATAACATCATCAGATATTTTACCTCCAACATTATCAAAATATATATTTACTCCTTCAGGGCAATTATTTTTTATTTCTCTAAATACATTTTGATCTTTATAATTGATAGCAACATCAAAGTTTAAATCATTGACTAGATATTTGCATTTTTCTTTATTTCCTGCAATACCAATAACTTTACAGTTTGATAGTTTTGCTAACTGACCCACTAGTTGTCCCACTGCCCCTGAAGCAGCAGAAACTACTACTGTATCTCCAGGGATAGGTTTACATATTTCAAATAGACCAAAGTATGCTGTCATCCCAGGCATTCCCAATACACCTACTGCTGTTTGAATTGGTGCAATGCTAGGATTAATCTTTCTAATATTATTTGTAGATATTCTAGCGTATTTTTGCCAGCCAATAGTAAATCCTTCTACTATATCATTTTTATTAAATCGAGGACATTTGCTCTCCAAAACTTTTCCTACTGCTCCACCGGTAATAACTTCACCAATCTTTATAGGTAGAGCATAACTTTTTGCTTTGCTCATTCTTCCTCTCATATATGGATCAAGAGATAGCCAAATAACCTCAATTATTACTTCTCCATATTCAAGATTATTTATTTTTTCATTTTTTATTTCAAAGTTTTCTAATTTTGGATAACCTTCAGGACGACTTTTTAAAATAATTTTTTTATTTTCATAAATCATACATTATTGTATATAAAATTTGGAAAAATAACATATGATTTTAATTAAAAATCTTAGAATTTGGAGATGTTGCAGTAGCATACAACTTTTTTTCTATTCTTCCAGACAGAAAACACTTTCTTCCAGCTATTACAGCATTTTTGAATGCCAATGCCATATTTACTGGATCATCAGCATTAGCAATTGCAGAATTAACTAATACAGCGTCACAGCCCAGCTCCATTGCGAAGCAAGCATCTGAGGCCGAACCTATTCCTGCATCTAATATCACCGGTACAGTACTTTGTTCAACAATTAGTTTTATATTTAATGGGTTTATGATTCCTAGACCGGATCCTATTGGAGAGCCTAATGGCATAATAGCAGAACATCCTATATTTTCTAATTTTTTTGCTAAAACAGGGTCATCACTACAGTAAGCTAAAACTTTAAAATTATTTGAAATTAGTTTCTTAGCAGTTTTAATTGTTTCTACCATATCAGGATATAAAGTTTTTTTATCAGCCAAAACTTCAAGTTTTATCATATCCCAGCCACCCATTTCTCTTGCTAGATTTAAAATTCTTAAAGCATCTTTTGCATTAAAACAACCTGCAGTGTTAGGAATAAAGGTATATTTGTTTGGGCTAATATAATCAGTTAATTTAGGTTCTTTTGAGTTTTTTAAGTTAACTCTTTTCATAGCCACAGTGATCATTTCTGCACCACTTGCCTCTAAAGCTTTCCTATTAATAATATAATTAGGATACTTACCGGTTCCTATAATTAACCGTGATTTAAATACTTTATTTGCTATTTTAAGTTTACTATTATTTTTTTTCATTTTAACCACCACCTATTAGCTCTAATATTTCTATTTTATCGTTTTGCACAACTTCTTTATTTTTATATTGAGACTTTGGAATAACTTCATTATTTAATTCAACAGCAAATAATTGATTTTTAATTAAAATTTTTTTTAATATTTTTTGCAAGTTAAGACTTTTGTTAACTATTTTTTTCTTGCCATTAATATAAATTTCTATTTTATTATTTTTCATTATAATTATTATATAAAAAAAATTAAATTATGAGTAAAAAAAAAGTTTTAATTATTAATGGCCCAAATATAAATTTATTAGGGGATAGAGAAAAACATATCTATGGAGAGCTTTCATTGAAAGAGCATAATGAAAAACTTAAGAAATATGGAGAAAAAAAAAATCTTAATTTATCTTTTTTTCAGAGCAATCATGAAGGAGAAATAATTAATATTATTCAGAAGTCTAGAAAAAAAAAAGATGCAATTATCATAAATGCTGCTGGATATTCACATACATCTATTGCTATCCTAGATAGTTTAAGAACATTTGAAGGCTTGATATATGAAGTTCATATAAGTAATATCTATAAAAGAGAATTATATAGAAGAAAATCATATATTTCTGATATAAGTAATGGTGTCATATGTGGGCTAGGTTTGTTAGGCTACGAAATAGCTATAGATGCTGTTTGTTTTAATAAATTTAAAGTGAAGGGATAAAATGTTTAAATTCAATATTGATAAAAAAGCTATAGAAAATCTAATAGAAATTTTAAATAATAACAAATTAACTCAAATAGAAGTTAAGGATGGTAACAAAAGTATCAAAATAGCTAAAGAAAATATAAATATGCGCAATTATCCTTCTGAAAACCTTGAAGTAGAAACAAAAAAAGAAGTAAATGTTAAGAAAAATATCAAAGAACAAATAGTAGTTTTAGAGAATTCCATAAAAGCTCCTATGCTTGGAACTCTTTATTATGCGTCTTCGCCTAAGGCGCAACCATTTATCAAAGAAGGTAAAAAAGTTAAGATTGGAGATACGCTTTTTATAATTGAGGCCATGAAGACTATGAATCAAGTAAAAAGTGATAGAGAGGGAACAGTGAAAAAAATATTAGTCACAAACGGTATGCCGGTGGAGTTTAATCAAGATCTTGTGATAATTGAATAACTATGTTTAAGAAAGTTTTGATAGCAAATAGAGGTGAGATTGCTGTAAGAATTATAAGGTCTTGTAAAGAGCTAGGCATAAAAACTGTAGCAATTTACTCTTTAGCTGATACAGAGTCCATGCATGTAAGAATGGCTGACGAAAGTATATGTATAGGAGGAACCAAATCTTCCGAGAGTTACCTAAATATTCCATCAATAGTTACTGCTGCAGAGCTAACAGGAGCTGAAGCTATTCATCCAGGATATGGCTTTTTATCAGAAAACTTTAAATTTGCTAGAATTTTAGAAGAACACAACATAACTTTTATTGGACCTAAGTCTGAACATATTAAAATAATGGGAGACAAGGTATCTGCTAGAAATATAATTAGTAAAACAGGAATTCCCCTGGTTCCTGGTTCTGATGGGCCGCTAACAAGCATAAAAAACCTGAAGAAAGTTTCTAAAGAAATAGGTTATCCTGTTATTATAAAAGCTTCCGCCGGGGGAGGTGGAAAGGGTATGCAAGTTGTCGAAAATGAAAATGAAATTGAAAATGCTTATAATTTAACTAAATCTGAAGCAGAGGTAAACTTTGGAAATGATGAAATATATGTAGAAAAATTTTTAAAAAATCCAAAGCATATAGAATTTCAAATTTTTGCTGATAATTATCAGAATGTAATTCACTTAGGTGAAAGAGATTGCTCTATTCAAAGAAGGCATCAAAAGCTTATTGAAGAGGCTCCAGCATTTGAGATTGATCAAAAAGAAAAAATGAAATTATTAAGTATTATAATAAGTGCAATGAAAGAAATAAAGTATAGAGGAGCAGGCACTATAGAAATGCTATATGAAGATGGTAAATTTTACTTTATAGAAATGAATACAAGAATTCAGGTTGAACATCCAGTAACAGAGATGATTACTGGAGTAGATATTGTCTCTGAACAAATAAAAGCAGCTTCAGGAAAAAAACTATCATTAAGACAGGATGATATAAAGTTTAGAGGACATGCAATAGAATGCAGAATAAACGCAGAAAACCCTGAAAGCTTTATACCAAGTCCAGGTAAAATTAATATGTATAATGCTCCAGGAGGTTTAGGCGTAAGAGTTGACTCTTGTATTTATAATGGATATAAAGTGGTACCATATTATGATAGTTTAATAGGTAAATTAATCGTACATGCAGAAAATAGAGAAGATGCAATATCAAGAATGAAAAGATCATTAGATGAATTAGTGGTTGATGGTATTGATACTACAAAAGATTTACACAAAAAGATCATTTCTTCAAAAGCTTTTGAAAAATATGATTTTAGTATTAATTGGTTAGAGAATTATCTTAAAAGTTAAATTGCCTTCATATGAATATAATATACCAATAACATCAGTTATTGAAGCTTACAAAAGGGGTTTGTTTCCTATGGCTGAAACTTCCTCAAGTAAGGAGATATATTGGATAGAGCCAAAAAATAGAGGTATTTTTAATTTAGATAGAATAAAAGTTCCAAAAAAACTAAAGAAGTTTTTAAAAAAAGATATTTTCGATATTGGGATTGATATTAATTTTGAAAAAGTAATCAATAATTGTGCTAAAATTACAGAAAATAGAAAAGATACTTGGATTAATGAAACAATTAAAAAAATATATATTGAGATGTATAAACAAGGATATGCTCATTCAGTCGAATGTTATCTTAACCAAAAGTTAGTAGGTGGACTGTATGGAGTAAGAATAGGAGGAATGTTTTTTGGAGAAAGTATGTTTAGTTTTATTTCTAATGCATCTAAAGTAGCACTACTGCACTTGATAGAAAGGTTGAAAATAGGGGGCTTTCAAGTTTTAGATACTCAATTTATAAATGAGCATTTAAAACAGTTTGGAGCTATTGAATTACCTAATAAGGAATTTAAAAGTATTATCGAAAAAAATATCAATAAAAAAGCTTACTTTTATAAATTTTCAAAAAAAGGTTTTCTTGCAAATAATTTATATCCTTTAAAAAACAAAATCATTTAAGTTTTTTTTTTGAACAATTTAATAACCATATATCATTGATAGGGTGCTCTAAGCTATTTAGACTAGGAGAAGAAGAAAACATCCACCCTTGAAAAATTAATTTATTTACTAGTTTGTCTTTTACTGTTAGGAAAGCATAGTTTTCTATTTCTTTATCCATAGGGTTACTATAACAATACTCAATATTTAAGACTAAATTTGAAAAAACTATTTCTGTATTTAATGGAATATTTAATTTATAGCTTCTACCTGTTGTTCTGTCTATTGCTCTTATTTCAGCTATACTTTCTGAGTAAACAGATGAACTTAATACAATAAGAATTAAAAATAATAAAATAGACTTTTTATACATCTAAATCGGTATATAAATCGTTAGTGATATTATTAATAATTTCCTCAATTTGCTTTTTTTTTACTCCCATCAATATTGCTTCGTCATATATCTGATTAATTAACTCTTTAAGTTCATCAATATTATTATTTAAAATTTTAATTTTTTCTTTACAAGCAATTTTTTTATTATCAGTTGATTGCCAAAAAACGGGATAGTTTTTTTTATTTTTCACTGATCCGGTTCCCATATGACTTTTTTAGTTTCTTCTTGAGAATTAGAACTAGCAGTTTTATTATTATTTATAGGATGATATGAAGATTCTGTTCCTGTAAGATTAGCTTTTTTTTTCTTTTGCCAAGTAAAGCTACCTTCGTTCTTAATTGGATTTTCTTTGCTATTTTTATTAGTTAACCATATTTGCCACTTAACATCGAGAATAGTAGGGTCTACCATATTTTTGTAGAGCACCCATCTTTTATTTTGAATTTTTTTATGTGCAAAGAATTTATTTCCAGTTTTATCTTCTCCTATTTTTTTACCATAGAAATAAGAATATAATATTGTTCCAATGCTGTTAACTATCAATTTTACCTCTAGGTTTTATTTAAAATAATACTCTTTAATTTATCATAATCATAGGCCCCAGGTAGAATTTGTTTATTTACTATAAAAGTAGGGGTACCTCTAATCTTTAATTTATTTGCTAATGCAATATTTCTTTTAATTTGTTCTTCTATATTAGAGGAGAACATATCTTTTTTAAATTTTTCAATATCTAACTCTAAACTTCTTGCTATGTTTATTAAGTAATCCTCATTAATTGATTTATTATTTTTAAGTAAAATGGAATGAAATTTAAAATAAGCCTCCTGGTTATTAGCTGCTAATGAAGCTCTAGCGCTCAATTCAGACATTTCTGTTAATATTGGAAAATCAATAAAGACTATTTTAATTTTTTCAAAGTTTTTTATTAACTTTGTAATAGTAGGTAATGTTTTTTTACAATATCCACAGTTATAATCTATAAATTCTATTAATATTAAATCATTAGAACTATTACCTATGCTAGGATAATTTTCATAGAGTTTTTTATCATAAAAATCATTTAAGGAATTTTCAATAGTTTCTTTTTCTTTATCTTTTTGACTCTGAGTAAATTGTTCTAATGATTTTATCAATATTTCAGGGTTTTCTAAAATAAACTTTTCTATTACTTCCTCTAATTTTTTTGTATTATTTATATTATCAGCATATGCAGGAGGTAAAAAACATATTGTTAAGATTATTATTATTATTTTATACATAAAAACCTATAATTTTAAATTTGATTAATTAAATTAAGTATATCAGATGCTCTTAAATTTTCTGAACTATATTTATTAGAATCTGCGATAACTTTTTTGGCAAAGAATTTTGCATTTTTGGAGTCCCTTTTTCTTAAAAAAGCCTCTGCTGCAGATAAGTTTGCTTTAATAGGTTCTCCTAACCTATTGTGGCAAATACCTTTAAGATGCCATGCCATAATATTATTTGGTTCTTTTTCAATAACAAAATTTAAATAATTTTTTGCTTCTTTAGTTTGTTTTGTATTGTTATTGTCTTCAAGAAGTAAACCACTTAGAGAAAGAGTGATTAGTGTTGATTGAGGTAAAATACTTAATGCTTTTCTATAAAATTTAATTGCAGGTTTGACCTTGCCATTTTCGGCTAGTATTTGAGCTTTCAACTCAATAAAATAAGGATCATTTGGATAATCTTTTAATAAACTATTTATCTCCAAAATTGCCTTTCTATACATTGGTACTCTAAAGTAAGCTATAGTTCTTGCATATCTATTATGTAAAGAGTTATCAGTATTTTTTAGTAGCGTCTTGCCGGGCGCCTCTAAAAAACCCTCAAGTTTCGCTTTCAGCCTTGCGTAAGAAACTTTATCAAATTCACTTTCTAAGAAAACATCATTATGTGAAGTTTTTTGCTTTATTAAGTCCATTCTTGCTTTAGAAAGAGGGTGTGTTCGTAAAAAAGGATCTTGTCTTTCTAAAAGCAAAAGTTCTTGGCCATATAATTTATTTAATATAATACTCAAAGACATGGGATCTCTTTTAACTTTCTTTAAAAACTCAATTGCTAAAGTATCAGCTACATATTCATTTCCTCTACTAAACGAAAAGAAACTTTTAGTAGCTATAGATGGACCAATAGATAAAGCAGTTTGAGCAATTATCATTTTATCATCTTTAAAGGTGTCATTAGATGCTCCTGCCATAATAAGACCCATACCTAATAAACTTGTAATAAACTGGTTGCTTTCAAGTTTTTTTGCTGCCTGCTTCATTTTAACTATATGTCCAGCCTTTATATGACCTATTTCATGAGCAATAACCCCTATAAGTCCACTAGCACTTCCTGCTTGAGTAATTAGTCCTGTATTTAAAAACATATTTTGTCCATTTGTGACAAAGGCATTAATAGATTTATCTGCAATAATATGAATTTTTAAATTATTTTCACTAATTCCTGCAACTTCTATAATAGGATTTGTCCACTTATAAAGTATATCCTCTATTTCTGTATCTCTTATAAATTTAGCAAAAAGAATATTATTGGAAAAGATAAAGAAAATTATAATTATAAATAATAAATGCTTAAAAATATTTTTTAAAAAGGTTATCATAATACCAATATAGGAGATTTAATATAAAAACGTCAAATAGATCTAACATTGAACCTTTTTATGCAATAGAAATATTTGAAAAAGGAGAAGATTATAAAAAAAAATATGGCGAAGTTAGAAATCTTGCTTTAGGAGAGCCTTCAGCTAATTTACCTAAAAACCTTCTAAAAAATGTTACTAGTGAGCTATCAGTTAGAAAGTTTGGTTATACAGAGTCAATTGGAACAAATAAGTTAAGAAATTTAATAAGTGATCATTATAGGGTTAAATATAACTTACATATTTCTATTTCTAACATAGCCATAACGAGTGGTGCATCAGCTGGAATATTTATGTCCTTATTATCCTTATTTGATAAGGGTGATGCTATAGCTTTATCT
>NZIN01000007.1 GCA_002689905.1 Rickettsiales bacterium | reverse complement strand
GGACCAGCTTGATCTAATGATGACGCAAAAGCTATAATACCAAACCTTGAACATCTTCCATATGTAGGCTTTATTCCTACTACTCCACAAAATGAAGCAGGTTGTCTTATAGAACCTCCGGTATCTGTTCCTAGAGAGAAACAAGCTCCTGAAGAAGCAATTATTCCTGCAGACCCTCCTGATGAACCCCCTGGAGTAATAGGTTCTAAAATATCTTTTGTCCACGGGTTGATAACTTTTCCTGAATTACAAGTATCACTAGCAGACCCCATAGCAAATTCATCCATAGTTGTTTTACATAAAATAATTGCTCCCGCATCCTTGAGGTTTTTAGTAACTGTAGACTCATACGGAGCCCTAAAATTTTTCAAAATATTAGAACTAGCAGAAGTTAGATTACCTTCTGTACAAAATATATCTTTAACAGCAATTGGTATACCCTCTAATGGCAGTCTTTCTGCAATGTTTTTTTCGTCAGCTTTCTTTGCGAGCAACAAAGCATCATCATAAACTTTTTCTGAAACCAGGTTATATTTGTCGAGTTTATCTACTCTTTTAATGTAATAATTAATAAGTTCAACTGTAGAAAATTTTTTTTTTTTCAAATTTTCTATAGTATTTTTAATATCAAGGTTACAAATATCTACCATATTTATTCAATCACCTTAGGAACTGTAAAATAATTATCTGCTTTATCAGGAGCATTAGATATGATTTTCTCTTTATCTAAATGATTTTGTTGGATTTTATCTTCCCTTTCAAATAATTTATTTTTTATTACACTAGTAATAGGTTCAATATCTGATACATCAACCTCTTTGAGTTCTTCCATCCATTTAAGAATATTTGATAAATCTTTTGAGTATTCTTTAATCTCTTGGTCTGAAAGATCTAATTTAGCTAGATCAGCTATTTTTCTCGTTATTTTATCATCTATAAACATTTTTGTTTCTTATTTTTTTTTTTATGTTAATTTTTTTATTTAGTATGTATCAAACTTTAAATACTAATACAATCACACACGATATAAATAATTTCAAGAAAGCATTTAGTCAAGATAGAAAAATAATTGGATTTGATGTAGGAAAAAAAACTTTAGGAATAGCTATATCAGAACCTTCAAGTAATATTGCCCTAACCCATAGAACCATATTTAGAACTAAACTTCATTCAGACCTAGAAATTATAGAAAAAATAATTAATGAAAATAATATAGTTTCTTTGGTTGTAGGGCTACCTCTTAATAAAGACGGAAAAAAAGGACCCATGGCTCAATCAGTAATTACTTTTGCTAATGCTTTGCTTAAAAGGTTTAAATTACCTATACTCCTTTGGGATGAGAGGTTTTCAACAATTGGTATTATTAGAGAAATGAAAAAAGCAGGTATTAAAAAAAAAGAAATAGAAAAAAATATAGACTCTGCTTCGGCGACTTGGATTTTACAGTGTGCCTTAGATTCTTTAAATAACATTAAAAGTACTAAATGAAAAAAAAGCACATATTATCTATTAAAAATTTAAGCATCAAGGATATAAATAAAATCCTCTCTAAAGCTGAATTTTTTCTTAAAAAAAAGAACAATGTAAAAAATAAAATATTCTCTAATAAAAATATTATTAATTTATTTTTCGAGGATTCTACAAGGACTCTTACTTCTTTTGAGCTTGCTGGAAAACAATTAGGAGCTAGCGTTATCAATATGTCTATTTCAACCTCTTCAATTAAAAAAGGAGAAACTCTTATTGATACTGCTATGACACTCAATGCTATGAATCCTGATATATTAATAGTAAGACATAATATGAGTGGAGTACCTTATTTACTATCTGAAAAAGTAAACTGTTCCGTAATAAATGCAGGAGATGGAAGTAATGAGCATCCTACTCAAGCTTTATTAGATGCCTTAACAATAAAAAGACATAAAAAGACAATATCTGGTTTAGAAGTCGCCATTCTTGGAGATGTGCTTCATAGTAGAGTAGCAAGATCTAATATATATTTACTTCAAAAACTTGGTGCAAAGATAAGAATTATTTCTCCTCCTACATTATTACCACCTGATATTGAAAAGCTTGGTGTAAAAGTTTTTAAATGCTTAGAGAAAGGTCTTAAAAACGTAGATATTATTATGGTCTTGAGAATACAAAAAGAAAGAATGTCAGGTACTTTTGTTCCATCAGAAAAAGAGTTTTTTAAATTTTGGGGTCTTGACAGAAAAAAATTAAATAATGCTAAAAAAAATGCTTTAGTTATGCACCCAGGGCCTATTAATAGAGGTATTGAAATTGATAGTGACGTAGCTGATGATATAGGTAGGTCTTTAATTTTGGAGCAAGTTAGATTGGGTGTAGCAATTAGAATGGCAGTAATAGAGGAATTAATTAAATAAAATTTATGAAAAAATTAGCTTTAAAAAATGCTCTTATTATAGACCCTTCACAAAAGATTAATGCTATAGGAACCATAATAATAGATAATAAAGTAATATCTGATTTAATTATAAAAAAAAATATACAACTTGATAAAGAAAATTATAATATTATTGATTGTGTAGGCTTAATCTTATGTCCAGGATTTGTAGATATAAAGTGTCACTTAAGGGTTCCTGGTGCTGAACATAAAGAAAACTTATCCTACGCTAGTCAATCTGCTGCAGCTGCAGGTATCACCAGCTTGGTATGTATGCCAAATACTGATCCTATTACTGATAATATTTCAATGGTTGAACTTATACAACGAAAAGCTAGAAAAGAAAGTGATGTAAAAATTTTTTCCACAGCATCTATAACAAAAAAATTACTAGGAAAAGATTTAACAGAATTTGGTCTTTTGAAGGAGGCAGGAGCTGTTGGTTTTACTGATGCAATTAAAGCGGTTGATGATGCTACTGTAATGCTTAGAGCTTTAAAATATGCAAGTGCTTTTGATACTCTACTTATGCAACATCCTGAGGAAAAGAGTCTGGCTAAAGGTGGAAGTATGAATTCAAGCTTATTATCTACGAAACTTGGAATAAGTGGTATACCAGAGGAGGCAGAGGTTATTCAAGTTGATAGAGATTTAAGATTAACAGAAATGACTAATGGGAGAATTCACTTCTTTAATATTACTACAGCTTTAGCTTTAAAAAGCATAGAAGAGGCGAAAATAAGGGGCGTAAAAGTATCCTGTTCTACTTCACCTCATTATTTTAATTTAACCGAGGATGATATTAGAAAGTGGAGAACATATGCTAAAGTTTCTCCGCCCCTAAGAAATAAAAAAAATGTGGAATCAGTTATAAAGGGTATTTTAGAAAATACAATTGATTGTATATCATCAGATCATTCTCCACACGATACAGATAGTAAAAGATTGCCATTTGAACAAGCATCTTCTGGTATAATAGGCTTTGAAAGTTTGCTCCCACTTACTATGCAGTTAATAACGACTAATAAGCTTTCTTTAAATAGACTTGTTGAGCTTTTAAGCTATAATCCTTCAAATATTCTTAATCTTAAAACAGGTAATTTAAAAAAACTAAGTCCAGCAGATTTAGTTGTTATTGATCATAAAAAAAGAATTAAACTTTCTTCATCACTAGTAAAAAGTAAATCAAATAATTTTCCATATGAAAATAATAATGGTCTAGGTAAAGTTATGTTGACAATGGTAGACGGAAAAATAATTCATAATGCTAGAAATTTTAATATCAAATAAAATAAATTATATATTTTTTTTTTGTAGTTATATTTTAGGTTCTATACCCTTTGGATATATTTTTTATAAGATAAATAAAAATGATGATATTAGAAAATATGGATCCGGCAATATAGGCGCTACTAATGTAAATAGACTTTTAGGTAAAAAGTTTGCTACGCTAACTCTTTTTCTAGATTTTAGCAAAACTTTTATTCCTTGTTTTTTTATACAAAAATATTTTGGAACAGAACTTGGAGCAGTTTGTGGAATAATTACCATTATTGGTCATATGTTTCCTTTTTGGTTAAGGTTTAGAGGTGGAAAAGGAGTTGCAAGCTATATTGGATTTATTTTAGTTATATCTTGGCCATTATGTTGCTTATTTATATTTATTTGGGCCTTAACTGTAAAAGTTTTAAAATATTCAGCTCTTGGAGCTATTATTGCTATTATATCTCAACTTTTAGCTTTTAATTTTATTCTGTATGTACAGTTTAATTTATCAAAATTATTATGGATTCCAGGAGAACCAATTGAGTTTCATTTTGCTTTATTCATAAGTAGTTTAATCTTGCTTAAACATCGTAAGAATATAATATCTATTATAAAACTATAATTATTGGCTTGACTTAGAAGCGTCTAATGATACTTTTTTTTAATTTACAATAAATATGTATTTAGTAGTAGTAGAATCTCCAGCAAAAGCCAAAACAATAAATAAATTCCTTGGCAAAAGTTATGAAGTTATAGCTTCATATGGTCATGTAAGAGATATTGAAGAAAAAAAAGGTATAGATGTTGATCAAGGATTTAAAATAAATTATCAAAAAAATACTTTAGAATCTAAGCATTTAAATACCATAAGAAAGAGTATAAAAAATAAAAAGAAATTATACCTAGCTACGGATCAAGATAGAGAAGGAGAAGCTATTGCTTGGCATATAAAAACAATACTAGAAGAGGATGATCTTTTAAAAGGAATAGATATTCTAAGAATTACATTTAATGAAATTACTGAAAAAGCCATATTAAAGTCTTTAGATGCTCCAAGATCAATTGATATGAATTTAGTAAATGCATATCAAGCCAGAAGGTCACTAGATTATTTAATGGGGTTTTCTTTATCACCACTATTAATTCGACGTTTACCGGGATGTAAATCTGCAGGAAGAGTACAATCAGTTGCTTTAAAACTAATTACTGAGAGAGAAAAAGAAATACAAAAATTTCAACCTAGAGAATATTGGTCAATTCAAAGTTTATTACTCCTCGATAATAAAAAAGAAATTGAAGCTAAAGTTTATGAAATAGAAGGAAAAAAAATTACTAAACTAAGTATAGAAAATAAAGATCAGGCTCATATTATTGCTGATAAGATATCCAGTGCTGATTTAAATATAGTTTCAATAGAAAGTAATCTTAGAAAAATTAATCCTTTTCCACCTTACATTACATCCACCCTTCAACTAGACGCGAGTAATAAGCTTGGGTTTAGTCCTAGTAGAACTATGACGTTAGCTCAAAAGTTGTACGAAGGAATAAGTATTAATGGAGAAAATAAAGGGTTAATCACGTATATGAGAACCGATTCTACAAATCTTTCTAATGTATTTATAGAAGAGGCAAAAAAGGTAATTAGCACAGAATTTGGTAATAAATATGTGTATGATAGCATCAGAACTTTTAAAAATAAAGTTAGAAATTCTCAAGAAGCACATGAAGCCATTAGACCAAGTGATCCGTTGATAAAACCAACAGATCTTCCTTCTACTTTAGAACAAGATTTAAAAAGATTATATGAGTTAATTTGGAGAAGAACTCTAGCTACACAGGCCAACCAATCTATTACTAAAGTTATCTCAATTAAGATTGCTGATAAATCTAATCAGATAATATTAAGTGCCTCTACTTCTGAAGTCGAGTTTGATGGATTTAAGAGAATTTATAAAGATAATGAACTGGGAAATAAAAATAAAAATCAAAATTTTGAAAAATTAACAAAAAATACTTTAATTATAAAAGTTGAAAATGAAATTAAACAACATTTCACTGATCCACCACCTAGATATACAGAAGCTTCCTTAATCAAAAAACTCGAAGAATATGGGATTGGTAGACCTTCAACTTATGCTAATATTATGAAAAAAAATCAATTAAGAGGTTACGTAGCATTAGAGTCAAAAAGATTTTTCCCTCAACCTAGTGGAAGAATTGTTACATGCTTTCTAGAAAATTATTTTGAAAAGTATTTAGATTACAATTTTACAGCAAAAAAAGAAGATGAGTTAGACTTAGTATCAAAAGGAGAAAAAGAGTGGAAGTCAGTTTTAAGTGAATTTTGGAGTGACTTTAATATTAGTGTAGAAACTACTCTTAAATTATCAAATACTAATGTTTATGATTATATTAATAAAGCTATGGGGGAATATTTATTTCCAAAAAATAATAATGCCAATGATAGTGAACCTAACCTTTGCCCCAAATGTAAAAAGTCTAATTTATCGATAAAAATGAGAAAAAATGGGTCAGGTCCATTTGTAGCCTGTGCAAGTCATCCTGACTGTAATTTTATTAGAAGTGAAGTTTTTCCTGGAGAAAATAAAGAAGAAACCTTATTAGAAGATAAAGTATTAGGCATAGATAATAATTTAGAAGTTTTTCTTAAAAAAGGTCCTTATGGACCTTATGTACAACTAGGTCCTGATCAAAAAGATAAAAAAAATATAAGAAGAGCTTCGATACCTAAAAATATGAATATAAATGAAGTTAATTTAGAGACTGCAAAAAAACTTTTAGCCCTGCCTAGAGAAATTGGTAAGCACCCTGATAGTGGTGATGTTATAATAGCTAATAATGGCAGATACGGACCTTATTTAAAATATAACGGAGCTTTTTATTCAATACCTAAAGATGAGAGTCCTCTAACTATAGGAATTAATAGAGCTGTTGATATTCTATCTAAACCTAAAAAAAATGCTGGAAGATCTATTAAAGCTTTAAAAGAATTAGGACAACATCCTGACGATAAGGATAACATCACCCTTTTTAAAGGAAGATACGGTTTATATTTAAAATATAAAGGAGTTAACTTTGGCCTTCCTAAATCTTTTACAGAGGATTTATCTTTGGCTGAAGCAATAGAAATAATAAACAAGAAGAAAAAGAGGTAATTCTTGACAATAAGTTGCTTATTATTGTATTAATAAATATGGCTAAACCCTCTTCAATAAAGATAAGATTAAACAGTACTGCTGACACTGGCTTTTTTTATGTTACTAAAAAGAATAATAAAACTATGACTGAGAAAATGCAGGTACGTAAATATGATCCTGTTGCAAAAAAACACGTTCTTTTTAAAGAAGGCAAAATAAAGTAATTTAGCATAAAAATTGAAGCCCCTCACTTTTCCAGAAATAAGTAACTTTTTATTTGATATAAATAAACCACTAATCATATGTGATGCTGATCAAGTCATTTTTGACTTTATGAACACTTTTGAAAAACATCTTTATAAAAATAAACTAACCTTTAATTGGAAAAGTTATGCTTTAGACGGAAATATATTAGATGATAAAGGTAAAGCAATAAATAGTAATCAAATAAAAAATATTATCACAGATTTCTTTAAGCAAAACACTTCTAGTATGGAGTTAATCAAAGGAGCTAAAAATAGCTTAAAAATACTATCAAAAAATTTTAATATTATAATTTTATCAAATATACCCTTTGAATTTTATGAAAAAAGAAAAAGTGCATTAATTAATTATAACTTAAACTTTCCATTTTTTGCTAATAAAGGTCCAAAAGGAGTTGCAGTTAAATTTATATCTAAATTTTTTAAAGAAAATATTTGGTTTATTGATGATAGCCCTTATCAGATTAAATCTGTTAAACTGGCAATGAATACAGTTAGTACTATATTGTTTGTAAATAATGTTAAGTTAGTAAAAT
>NZIN01000006.1 GCA_002689905.1 Rickettsiales bacterium | reverse complement strand
TTTTCTAATTTCTAAATTAATTATTGATCCAAAGTTTGCATATTTATTGGAGGTAATAAAATGAAAACAGGTATCATTTCTTTTTTGTTTTTTTTATTTTTAATATTTCAGGCTAACTCAAAAAAAATTATAATCGCTGATATTTCAGAAAATAAAATAAATATAGATGTAGGTTTTAAGGGAGCAAGTTTGTTATTCTTCGGTGTTATTGATGAAGAAGGAGATGTTGTGGTTTCTGTAACAGGTCCAAGAAAGACGATAAAAGTAAGAAAAAAAAAGAAGGTGATGGGAGTATGGATAAATTCTACATCTCAAATATTTTATGATGTACCAGCATACTACTATGTGGCTTCTACTAGACCTTTGAAAGAGTTAAGAGCAGAGGATATATTACAAATAAATCAGGTAGGCATAAATAATATTCGTTTTGAAGGAGCAGAAGAAAAAGAAAATCTGAAAAGAAAAAATTGGATAGAAGGAATAATTAATAATATGATAAAATCTAAGCGGTATTTTCCAGAAGAAGGAATGATAGAATTATTAGATAAGAGGCTTTTTAAAACAGAATTAAATTTTTCTGCTGAGTTACTGGACGGAGAATATTTAGTTGATACATTGTTACTCAAAGATGGTAAAGTGTTAGCTGCAAGACGTTCCTTCATAAATGTTTCCAAATCAGGGTATGGAGAAAAAATTTATAAGATGGCAATGGATAATAGTCTTAGTTACGGTTTAATTGCTGTTTTTTTTGCAATGTTTTTTGGATTTATAGTACATGAAGCTATGAGGAGATTTAGTGCTTAAGAAAAATATTATTAGAAAAAATAAAGAAAACCTTTTAGTTTTAGTAGATGATTCCGCTGAATTTTTAGACGCTATGAGATATGCTTGTGATTTAGCTACAGCAGATAGCTTAGGAATTTTACTACTTTATATATTACAGGAAGAGAAGTTCAGACACTGGAAAGGCGTAGAAAGCATAATGAGAGAAGAACAAAAAAATGAAGGTAAGGAAGTTTTAGATAAATACATTCTATTTATTGAAAAAAATTATAAATTGCCAGTTAAGTCTTACATTAAAACTGGTGAGAAATTAGATATTCTTATTAGCTCTATTAATAATAAAAGATATAAAGTTAAGAATTTGGTTTTAGGTTTAGCAATGGATAAAGTTGAAAATAATAAAATTATTTCTTCCTTGACTGGAAATATGAGAAAAAAATTAACATTGCCAATTATAATAGTTCCAGGTAAGATATAGTATGTTTATAAATGTAGAAGAGACACCAAATCCGGATACTTACAAATTTATTCCTGAGAAAAATCTAAGCATAGATCAGTCTTTTATATTCAAAAAGTCTGATAATTTTGATAATAATGATTTTTTAAAAGATTTATTTGAAGTAGAAGGAGTTTTAAGTGTCTTCATTGACACTGGTTTCATATCTATAACTAAATCAAAAAATGCATCATGGGAGTTTTTACGTACTATATTGACTAGTAAAATAGGAAGTTATCTAGAAAAAAATAATTATGAAATAAATCTTACTCCTAAAGAAAGTAGCAATGAAAATAAGAAAGAGCCTCTAACAGAAATAGAAAAAAAAATATCTGATCTATTGGAAACGAGAGTAAAGCCAGTAGTAGCTGGACATGGTGGGGAGATATCTTTTCACAGTTTTAAAGATGGTATAGTATATTTAGAGTTAAAAGGAAGTTGTTCAGGATGTCCTTCCTCTACTGCTACTTTGAAAATGGGTATAGAAAATATGTTAAAGCATTATCATAAAGAAATTAAAGAAGTTGTAGAAGTTACCTAAACTCAATCTTCAAAAAAGTTATGTATAATAGGATAATTTGAAGCATTAAATAGTTGATAGTGCCACCATTCATTTAGGTAAAAATCAAAACCTGCTAAAGTCATTATTGATAATAAAATATGTCTATTGATTTTAGCATCTCTATTAATATTTTTGGATAGATGATAAGCTTTCTTAGTAAAGTCATCAAACTCTGTACCCATTTCCAATTCATTTCCTTTTAAGTCAGTTAAAGTTAGATCTACAGCAACACCTCTTGTATGAGGTGAACCTTTTTTAGGGTTAGTTAAAAAGTTAGGATTTGGGTCAAAGTTCCATAAGTGTTTTTGCACATAAGTAGGTCTATAGGCATCATATATTTTCAAAGAATAATCTAAATCCCTTGCAATTTTGCTTGCTAGTAATAACTTTTCAGCTGCTTCTTGCAATAAATAACATTTATTTTCATTAAAAATCCTTTTACCTACAATATTGTCTGTACTTGCATACTTTAAATCTAGAGTAACTTGATATGCATCTTTATTAATTTCTATTAATTTCATATTATTATAATATTATAAAAATTATTTATGGAAAAATGTTTTTTATCAATTGAAACTTCACTAGAAAGAATATTTTTAGTTCTTTACGGAAAAGAGAAGCTTTATTCTAAAAGTAAAAATTTAGATCGCAGCATAGAAATAGAAATAAATACAATGTTTGAAAATATTTTAGCTCAAGCAAATCTAAGATTTGCTGATCTTGATTATATTTTGGTTTCTTTGGGGCCAGGCTCTTATACAGGAACTAGAGTCGGATTAGCTGCTGCTAAGGCTATCGCAGTTTCTATAAATAAGCCTATATTAGGTTATACGAATTTTGAAGCAATTTATAATCAGGCTTTAATTGAAGGGCTTATAGAAAAAACAAATACTTCAGGTATAATTATAAAGGCAAATAAAAATGATTGTTATTACCAAGAAATAGATAATAATTTTTATTTAGATACAAAAGTTTTGAATTTGGATAATATTCAAAAAGCTATTAGCAAAAAATCTTTGACTGTAGGGAACTATTCTAAACTTTCTGTATTAGAAGACTATCATTATTGTTTACCTAAAAAAGAATCTATTTTTAATATTTATTTGAGTAAAATAAAAAGCATTCATAGAATTAAAGAAAAGGAACTAGAACCCCTTTACATCAGAGGACACTACGCTGATAAGCAATGACAAAGTAAATGAGTTATATGAAATATATGTATTTATCCATGAACTCAGCAAAAAAAAGTGGAGTAAGAAAGATTTTAAATCTATTGTGTCAAAAAAAGATACTATTTTTCTTTTATCAAAACCTAACCCAGTAGGATATCTTTTAGCAAGGTTTATAGAAGATGAGATAGAAGTTATATCTTTATTAATTCATAAAAAACAAAGAAGAAAAGGCTATGCAAGACTATTGTTAAAAGAACTTTACGCTATAGCTAATAAAAGAAAAACTAGTAAAATTGTTCTTGAAGTATCTGAAGAAAACCAAGTGGCTAAAAAGTTGTATGAAGGTTTTAAATTTAAAAAAGTTGGAGTTAGAAAAAAATATTATAAACAAGGAAATAACAAAGTTGACGCTGTAATAATGGCATTAACTATTATTTAGCGATTTTTAAACTATAAATATTATCAGCTACTAATTTTTTTTTAATTATTTTAAAACCTAATTCCTTTAAGCTTGAGGGCATTCCATCTAAACCTTCGCCTTCCCTTATATGTAATTCTAAGAACTGATTAGGTTTTAATTTTTCAAGCGCTATTTTGGTTTTAACAAAAGTAATAGGACACTTGTCATTTATGATATTAAGAAATATTTTCTCTTTATTTTTATTTATCATGTTGTAAAATAATATAGTAATTTAATTATTAAATAAATGAATAAAACAAAAAATTCAATATCTAGAATAGAACAGTTATGTGCTAGTAATGGTGTAAAGTTTACTCATCAAAGAAAAATTATAGCAGATGTTATTTCTAAATCAAATGATCATCCCGATGCGAATGAGGTATATTTGAGAGCTAACAAGGCAGATCCCAGAATTAGTTTAGCTACAGTTTATAGAACTATTAAACTTTTTGAAGCACATAATGTGTTAAATAGAATAGAATTAGGGGGTAAAAGAGCAAGGTATGAAGAGTTGAATGAAGATGATCATCATGATCATCTTATAGATATAGACAGTGGCGAAATTATAGAGTTTGTTAATGAAGAGATAGAAGCCCTACAAGTGAAAGTGGCTAAAAAACTAGGTTATAAATTAGTAGATCATAGGATGGAACTTTTTGGAAAAAAGATTTCAAAATAGGTATAATGGCTATAGCAGAAGATTATAATTTTAACTCTTTAAATATAAGTTTAGGAAACTTAGAAGTAAGGCTGGCTGAGAATAGTTTAGAGATAGATGCTGCGCAAGCCTTGAGATACAATGTTTTTTTTCAGGAAATGAAAGCAGTTCCAACCAAACATCAGAAAAAAGCTAAAAGAGACTATGATGACTTTGATTACTATTTCGACCATATTCTAGTAATTGATCACGATAAACCTGGAAAAATATTAAATAAAGTTGTTGGAACCTATAGGCTAAACAGAGGAAATTATAAAGATAAGAAAAACTATTTTTATACTTCAGCAGAGTATAATCTAGAAAAACTAATAAAGTTTACAGGAAATATATTGGAGTTAGGTAGAAGTTGTGTAGACGTAAAATACAGAAACGGAAAAACAATGCAGCTACTTTGGTCTTTTATTGCTCAATATGTAATTAAATATGATATTAAAATAATGTTTGGGTGTGCTTCTTTTCCAGGTATAGAGGTGAATTATCATAAGTTAGCTTTATCTTATCTACATAAAAAATATTTGGCTCCTTTGCACATCAGACCTGTAGCAATTAGAGATAGATACATAGAAATGAGAGATGAGAATATTTTTGATAAAAATTTTAAAAAATTTATTACTTCTATTCCTCCTCTTATAAAGGGTTACATTAGATTAGGAGCTTTTGTAGGTGATGGAGCCGTAATTGATCATGATTTTAACACTGTAGATGTATGCATAGTTTTACCTACTGAAAAAATTGCTACAAGATATATGGATCATTTTGATAGAAAGTAATCATTGAGAGCATAAATTGGTAGCTTTTTTGAAAGTTTTCTTAATTATATTAGTAATAGTAATTTTAGGGCCTATACAATATGTATTTATTACTTTTAAAGTTAAATATAAAGCATATATACCTCAGCTTTTTCATAAAATAATACTTAAAGTACTGGGTGTTAAGGTTAAGTTAATAGGTAAAAAGACTACTGCAAGGCCATTAGTATTGATTGGTAATCATACTTCCTATTTAGATATAATTATTTTAGGTTCAATAATGCCTATCTGTTTCATTGCTAAGGAAGAGATTAGAAGTTGGTTTTTATTTGGTTTTTTAGCTAAGATGCAAAACACTATATTTATAAAAAGAAAAAATTTCAAAACTAAGCAAAGTTTGGATTACATAAAGAATCAATTAAGCTCTAACAGTGCTATTGTTCTATTTCCTGAAGGAACAACAAATACTGGTAAAAGAGTATTAAGCTTCAAAAGCAGCTTATTTAATTTATTTGAAAACAATAATATATTAAGATTGCAAAATTTTTCGCTTTGTTATACACATGTAAATACTATGCCAATAGACAACAGAACTAGGCCTCAAATATCGTGGTATGGAGATATGAATATTGTTAGTCATTTATCTAATTTGCTTAAATTTAGTTGTATAAATACTACGGTAGTATTTCATCCAATGTCGTCAATAAAAAATATGAGCAGAAAGGCAATCGCAATATCTTCTATCAATCAAGTCATAAAGGGTAAAAAAATAGCTCTGGATAACTTATAAATAATTAACAGAATTGACATTGAAAAATACTATTTATATCAAAACTTTTGGATGTCAGATGAATAGCTATGATAGTGATCGGTTATTAGAAAGTGTTCATGATACTCATAAACAAGTTATGACACCAGAAAAGGCAGATGTCATTGTATTTAATACCTGCCATATTAGAGAAAAAGCAGCTGAAAAAATATATTCTGAATTAGGCATGATAAAGCAAATAAAGCAAAAGAATAATAATACAAAACTAATAATCACAGGATGTGTAGCACAAGCTGAAGGAAAGGCTATGATAAAAAGACAGCCTATGATAGATGCTGTAATTGGGCCACAAATGTATCATAAATTCAAAAATTTATTAAATGAGGTGAAGAAAAAAAGAGTAATAGAGTTAGACTTTGAAAGCACTAAAAAATTTAAGAAACTAACTGAAAAACGTTTAACTTTCAGAAGTTCTTCATTTGTTTCAATTCAAGAAGGATGCGATAAATTTTGTAGTTTCTGTGTAGTTCCTTTTACTAGAGGAGCAGAGTCTTCAAGAAAAGCAAAAGATGTATATAATGAAATTGTTACTTTAGTAGATAATGGTTGTAAGGAGGTAATATTATTAGGACAGAATGTTAACGCTTATCACGGTTTAAATAAAAAAGGTAAAGAAATTAACTTAGCTGAACTAATCAATCTTATAGAAGAGATTAAAGGCTTAGAAAGAATAACATATACTACTTCACATCCTATAGATATGAATCAGGCACTAATTGAGTTGCATGGTTCAAGTAAAAAGCTTAATCCTTATTTGCATTTACCAGTTCAATCTGGATCGGATAGAATATTAAATTTAATGAATAGAAAATACACAATAAAAGAATATATGGATATCATTAATAATCTCAAAAAAAAGTGTCCAGGAATTGCTTTATCCTCAGATTTTATTGTAGGCTATCCTGGCGAAACAAAACAAGACTTTAATGAGACTATTAAGCTTGTAAAAGAAATAGATTTTGCTCAAGCTTACTCTTTTAAATACAGTAGTAGAGTAGGAACAAAATCATCTAGGATTACTGATGAAGAAATCTGTAGTATTGAAAAAAATGAAAGATTGCAAGAGTTACAAATATTATTAAATGAACAACAAAAAAGCTTTAATAAAAGTTTTATATCACATACGGTAGATGTGTTAGTTAAAGGACCAGGAAAGAAAAAAAATCAATACAGAGGTACTACTAAATGGATGCAAGTGGTAAATTTTGAGTCACTAGATAAAATAGAGAATTTTGAAAAAGTTAAAATAACTAAAGCTAGCAATAACAGTTTGTTAGGAGATGTGATATAAAGATAAATAGAGAAAAGGAAATTATCTTTGACGTAGATGATAACAAAATTGCTGCCATGATTTTTGGTGAGCGTGATAAAAATATTAAACATTTAGAGAAATCTTTAGATTTAAAAATAAATGCACGAGGTAATATTCTTTATATTAAAGGTAAAAATGCTGATAAAGCTAAGTGTGTTATTGAAAGTCTTATAGAAACAGTAAAAGACCGTAGAATAGTAGATAATGAAGAAGTAGAGGCAGCGATTAGGTTGTCATCAAACACTAAAGAGAAAAATAGTAGAAATTCATATATAAAAACTCCTAAAAAAAAAGTTCTTCCTAGGTCTATTAAACAAGAAAAGTATATTAGTTCTTTAAGAAAGTATATTTTAACCTTTGGACTAGGTCCAGCTGGGACAGGTAAAACCTATCTTGCAGTAGCGGATGCAGTTGAAAAAATTACATCTGGAGCTGTAGAAAAAATTATATTATCTAGACCCGCAGTAGAAGCTGGAGAACAACTAGGTTTTCTACCGGGAGATCTAAAAGATAAGATTGACCCTTACTTAAGGCCTTTATATGATGCCTTAGAGGATTGTATGCAAAGAGATAAAATTTCAAAATTTATGGACAAAGGAAAGATAGAGATAGCACCCCTAGCTTTTATGAGAGGTAGAACTTTAGCTAACTCTTATATAATTTTAGATGAAGCTCAAAACACTACTGCTATGCAAATGAAAATGTTTTTAACTAGGCTCGGTAAAGATTCTCAAATGGTTGTTACAGGAGACTTATCTCAAATAGACTTGCCTAAACCAAATCAGTCAGGGTTATTGGAGGCAGTAAAAATCACAGAAAAACTAGAAGATATAGCTCAAATAAATTTTGATGAGGAGGACGTTATCAGACACCCTTTAGTTTTAAAGATAGTAAAAAGTTATAGAAAAAATAAGGTTTAAATGAAATATTTTTTTTTTAATTCTAATATCCATATTTATCAACAAGAAGCTAGATGGAAAAATACAGAGATAAATTTAGTAAGAGATGTTCTAAAGGTAACTAATGTAAGAAAAAAAGGTTTAACAGTAAAATTATCAAATGATAAGAATGTGAAATATTATAATAATAAATGGAAAGGAATTAATAAGCCTACAAATGTATTAAGTTTTGCTAATTATGATAAGGAATTTGATTTTGATAATAATGTGGTATACTTAGGTGATATTATAATCTCTTATGAAACATTACAAAAAGAAATAAAAAAAAAAAACATTGATTTTCATTCTCACTTATCCCACATCCTAATACATGGAATTCTACATTTAAAAGGTCACACACATAATAATATTGAAGATACAAAAAAAATGCAAAATGAAGAAAAAAGAATCTTAAGAAATTTAAAAATTAAAAACCCTTATACAATATAAAATTGCTAAACTTTATAAAATTATTAAGAAACATTTTTTCTCCAAAAAAAGCTACACTTGAGTTGGTTAACAATTTAAAACAAAATTCAGATCTAACTAATGATCAGACACACATGTTAGGCAATTTGCTAAAATTAGGTAATATACAGATTAGAGATATTATGGTTCCAAGAGCTGATATAGTCTCAATTGATATCAGTAATAATTTTAAAAAAACTCTTAAACTATTCACTGAAGCAGGACATAGTAGGTTGCCAGTTTTTAAAGATCAATTAGATAATATTGTAGGTATGATACATGTAAAAGATCTATTATTATATTGGCACAAAAACACAGAGTTCTCTATAGACAAGGTAAAAAGAAATGTTTTGTTTTCTTCACCTGCAATGTTAGTAAATGATTTGCTTGGACAGATGAGAGCAACAAGAACGCATTTAGCAATTATAGTAGATGAACAAGGAGGAACAGATGGTATAGTTACTATAGAAGACTTAGTTGAGGAAATAGTAGGTGAGATCGAGGATGAGCATGATTCAAAGGAAAAGCCTTTAATTACGTCTTTAGATAATGGTGGATTATTAGTTGATGCAAGAGCTGATATTTTAGACCTTGAAAGAGCATTAGGAGTAGATTTTTCAAGTATTGAATTGGACGAAGACACGGAAACAGTTGGAGGCCTGATATTCAACATTAGCGGTAAAATACCTAAGAAAAATGATAATATACCAGAACCTAAGTTAGGCTTAAGCTTCAAAATTTTGGAAGCTGATCATAGAAAGATTCATAAAGTATTAGTTTCTAGGGGCGAAACTTAAGGAGTATAAAATTTATATCAATATTATTAGATATAAGTATTTAGTGGCCTTAATTTTGGGGTTGATATCTAGCCTTGGCTTAGCACCGTATTATATTTTTTATCTTACTATAGTAGCTTTGGTTATTTGTCTACTTTTATTAGAAAAAATAAAACATCCTAAGGAGGCTTTTTACATAGGTTTCTTATATGGATTTGGATTTCACATATTTGGTTTGTATTGGATAGCAATATCTTTTAAAACTGCTAATTTCGGAGGATACTTTTTAGGTGCGACTGCAGTTTTTTTACTTTGTTTTTTTTTAGCTTTTTTTTCTGCATTCTCACTATTTATAATAAAGCGCTTTGGTAAAAATAGAAGTTTGTTTTCACAAAGTATTTTAATAGTTTTTATATTTTCACTTTGTGATTGGATAAAAGGTAATATTTTTTGGGGTTTTCCTTGGACTCCTATTTCAATAATTTGGGCTTTCGATGAAAAAACTTTGGCTCCATTTTCTTTTTTAGGCGTATGGGGATATTCATTAATAACTTATACATTTATAACTGCAATTTATCTAATAAGTAAAAATATTAAGATGGCTATTTTAGCTTTTATTCCATTTTTTTTAAGTATTGTATTAAGTAACTTATTCAAAAATAATAATTTAATAAATATAGAGAATTTAAATATTAGGTTGGTACAACCTAATATAAAGCAAATAGAAAAATGGGACAATAAAAAAGCATCAATAAATTTAAATCATTTAATTAGCTTATCTCTAAAAAATAAGCCTGATAAAACCGATTTAATAATTTGGCCCGAAACAGCAGTAACTTTTGACATGAAAAAAAATAGTAAAGAGAAGCTTTATTTTGATAAAAAAACAAAAAATATAGATAACTTAATTGTAGGTGCAATTAGAGAAGAACAATTTTCTTATAAAAGTATTATTTATAATTCACTGTTTTTTAAAAAACAAAATATGGATCAAGTACAATATCATGACAAATTAAAACTAGTACCTTTTGGAGAGTATATTCCATTTAGAAATATTTTGAACAGAAAAAACTTTCCTTTAGGAGGTATTGATTTTTCTAGAGGAAGTAATATAAAAATATTTCAATTAAAAGAGAAATTAAAAGTTTTACCTCTGATTTGTTATGAGGTGATATTTCCAGAAATTACAAAAAAATATAGAGATAAATATAACCTATTAGTAAATATTACTAATGATGCATGGTTTGGAAAATCAAATGGGCCATATCAACATTTAGCTTTATCTAAAGTCAGAGCAGTTTTAGAAGGTAAGTATTTGTTACGTGTTGCTAATACAGGAATAACTGCGATTATAGATCATGATGGAAAGGTAATTGATAAATTAGATTTAAATCAAACAGGAGTAATAGATAAAAAATTAGTTTTATCTAAAAAAAATACTCTGTATAGTTATGTTGGAAATAGTATTTTTTATGTTTTATTAACAATATTATTTTTAATTTTTTGTTTTAATAATTATAAATTAAGGTTAAACAATAAAAATGAATAATAACGAATTTATTTTTACAAGTGAAAGTGTTTCTGAAGGACATCCAGATAAGATCTGCGATCAAATCTCTGATGCTGTGGTTGATTATTACTTAAAAAATTGTGAGTATCCTGATAAAGCAAGAGTAGCTTGTGAAACAATGGTAACTACCAATAAAGTTATTATAGCTGGAGAAGTTAGAGGAGATGGAGATCTTGTAAATGTAAATAAAGAAGCTATCGAGCAGATAGTAAGAGATGTAATTAAGTCTATAGGTTATGAACAAGAAACATTTCACTGGAAAGACGTTGATATTAGTATCAATTTACATGCACAATCCGAAGATATAAGTAGAGGGGTAGATGCGTATAAGAAAAACGAGGAAGGTGCAGGAGATCAAGGTATAATGTTTGGATACGCTACAAACGAAACAGATGTATATATGCCTTGCCCTATTAAACTTAGTCATGAACTCCTCAAGGAAATTCGAAACAAGAGGATGAATAAAGAAATACTTGGTTTAGGCCCAGATGCTAAGTCTCAGTTTTCTATTAAATATAAGAATGGAAAGCCTTATGATTTACATTCTATAGTATTGTCTATTCAGCATGAAAAAAGTTTATCTTCTAAAAATATTAAAGAAATGGTATTGCCAATAATAGAAAAGGTAGTCCCTAAAAATTGGAGCTTGCCAATT
>NZIN01000005.1 GCA_002689905.1 Rickettsiales bacterium | reverse complement strand
TATTTTTTTTATTTTTAGTTTCTTTTTTATTCTTTGCGAAAACGAATCCTTGATTAACCAAAAAGTAATCATCATTTAATTTAAATGCTCTTATCTGATGAAAACCTATATTACCTTTCAAAGTTCTAGGTTCCAGGTATAATTTTTTATTTGTAGCTTTAGCATTATGAAATTTAACATAAGTTAAATCATCAAAATCATTATCTAGGTTTTTTATTAATAATGCTTCTGATTTAGAACTTAATTCAAATTTTAGATTATTTTTTTTATAAATATGATTTTTATTTAGTTGCCATGTACCCAGTAAAAGCAATGCAAAAACACTTATAGCAAAGTATATAAAAATTGATAAAGTGAAACCATTTTTCATGCTAATTTATAATACCTCTTTATTAAGATATATCTAAATATCCTTAACAACAAAATACTTAACAATAATATTAAGGGCAAAACTATAGTTAAGTAAATATATGTGTGTATACCAAAGTTAATTTCTACAAAAAACAAGACAGGTACTACTATAAAACAAATAAAAAATGTTGTTATCCAAGATGCACCATCACCTATTTTTTCAGCATTGAAATTTAAATTACATTCATTGCATTTGCTTTTAAGTTTTATTATTCCTTTAAAAACTTTTCCGATCTTGCAATTTGGGCATTTATTAAACCCCCTATAAATATCTAAAGAACTAATTTCCTCCCCACCAATAAATAGAAAAGAATAAGAACAACCATACTACATCCACAAAATGCCAGTACCAAGCTGCGGCTTCAAATCCAAAATGATGATCTGGTTTAAAATGCCCAGCCAAGGTTCTAAATAAAACTACTATTAAAAAGATTGTACCCACCAACACATGAAAACCATGGAATCCTGTGGCCATAAAAAATGTGGAACTATAAATTCCATCACCAAATGCAAACTTTGCATGGCTATATTCATAGGCTTGAACGAATGAAAACAGTATGCCAAGTAATATTGTTGCAACTAATCCCCATATTACAGTTTTTCTATTTCCTTCAATTAAGGCATGGTGAGCCCATGTGAGTGTAGTACCAGAGGTTAGTAATATTACAGTATTTAATAAAGGAAGATGGAATGGATCAAAAACCTCCACCCCTTGAGGAGGCCATTGTCCTCCAGTAAATGTAACTCTACTATATTGTATTGCTTCGTCTGCAAAAATACTAGCATCAAAGAAAGCCCAAAACCATGCTACAAAAAACATTACTTCTGACGCGATAAATAAAGCCATGCCGTATCTTAAGCCAATAACAATTATGGGATTATGATGCCCTTCAAGTTCAGCTTCCCTTATAACATCTCTCCACCAACCAAACATAGTTGCTATAACAAAAAAACCGCCTATTCCAAAAACCCAAGACCCAAATTTTATTTCATGCATAAACATAATTGCTCCCACAGCAATAACTAATCCTGAAAAGGCTCCTGCTAAAGGCCAAGGACTAGGATCAACTAAATGATATGGATGTGCTTGTTTTGATTTAGACATTACTTCTCCTCTTTATTTTTATTATAATAAATTTAATTTAAATTACTAACATTAATCTTATCAATATTAAAAAAAGTATAACTTAAGGTTAATGATTTAAGTTCTCTAGTATTTGGGTCCTCTATGATTTCAGGACTTATAAAAAATGTTACAGGCAAGATAATTTTTTCACCAGATAAAACCTTTCTTTCTTCATAACAAAAACACTCTAACTTGTTAAAGTATAATCCAGCTTTTTGCGGGGTTACATTATAAGTAGACGTTATAAAAATATCTTTATTAGAGTTATTAATTACCTCAAAATCAACTGTATTACTCTTTCCTAACTTAGTATTAATTTGTCTTTTTACAGGCTGAAAATATATATCTAGTTTTTTAGATGTATCAGCATTGAATCTAACTTTTATCATTTGATCACTTATATATTCTGAAGGTAACTCTACATTTTTAGGAGTACCCCCATAACCTGTTACTTTGCAAAATAAGTTATATAATGGCACAGAAGCAAAAGCTAAAAAAAACATGCCACTAAAAAAGCAAGTCACTATATACGCTGTTCTTAAATTTTTGTTCTTCATCTTATGTAGCCATCTTCAAGATAGTTATTAAATAAATTATAAGTATCAATAATAATAGTAAAAAGGCTATGATATATTTTTTTTTCATCTAAAACTAATTATTTTATAAAACTATCAACTACTAAAATCAAATATAATAAGAAAAGATACAAGATTGAATATCTAAATAAATTTTTAGCACTTTTGTCTGATTTCTCTTTAAGGCTAAAAGCAAAATACAAAAAAATACTTCCTAAGAAAATAGCAGATAATAAATAAATTAAACCCGCAAATTTAAACAGAAATGGCATTAAAGAAATTAAATATAATACTATAGAATATTTTATAATACTTTTTATTGTCTGTTTCTTTCCGAATAGAACTGGTAACATAGGGATTTTTACCTTCTTATAATCTTTATTTACATAAAGTGATAAAGCCCAAAAATGTGGTGGAGTCCATATAAATATTATTAAAAATAAAATAATAGGAAAGAAGTTAAAACTTTCTGAAATAGAGACCCATCCTATTATTGGTGGAAGTGCTCCAGCTGCTCCTCCAATTACTATATTTTGATAGGTTTTTCTTTTTAACCATATTGTATAAATGAAAACATAAAATAATATAGAGGAAGCTAACAATATTCCAGCATAAATATTAGAAGACAAAATTAATAACATAGTTGATAATATTGATAATATAATCCCTAATGCTAAAGCCTCTGCTGGTTCTATCTCTCCCCTAGGTAAAGGTCTATTTTTTGTTCTTTCCATCATAGCGTCAATATCTCTTTCATACCACATATTAATACATCCGGCAGCTCCGGCACCTAAGGCTATGCTAAATAAAGAAAATAACGTTAATAGTGGATGGTTGAGATTGTTTTTCAATGCTAATACTTGACCTACAAAAGCTGTAAATATAGCCAAAGACATTACTCTTGGTTTAAGTAATATGAAATAGCTGTAGGCTGATCCAAATCCTGGATCAGCATTTTTATTCAATATAACTCCCGACATTATAAATATGCAAATGTACTAATGATCTGCTTTTTTTCTCTTAGAACTAATACTAGGCAATGTCTCATATGTATGAAATGGAGGTGGTGAACTAGTTTTCCACTCAAGTGTATCAGGCTCCCCTCCCCATGGGTTATCAGGACATTTCTTACCAAAATATAGAGTTCTAAATAAAATAACTACAAACCATACTACAGCAAAACCAGATATGTATGACCCATATGTTGCCACAGCATTCCATCCTGCATATGCATCAGGATAATCTGCATATCTTCTTGGCATACCTTGTAATCCCAAAAAATGCATAGGAAAAAAAGTTAAATTAACCCCAATAAACATGAGCCAGAAGTGAACTTTACCCATCCACTCTGAGTATTGTTTTCCAGAAATTTTACCAAACCAATAATAAAAACCAGAAAATAAAGCAAATACTGCTCCTAATGAAAGCACGTAATGAAAGTGTGCTACTACATAATAAGTATCATGCAGAACAGTATCAATACCTGCATTAGCTAATACAACTCCTGTAACTCCACCCAATGTGAAAAGAAAAATAAATCCAATTGCGAATAACATAGGTGTATTAAATTTAATAGAACCTCCCCACATAGTAGCTATCCAACTAAAAATTTTTATACCAGTGGGCACTGCTATTACCATTGTTGCAGCAGTAAAGTAAGCCTTAGTATCAACATCTAAACCAACAGTATACATATGATGTGCCCAGACTACAAAACCTACAACTCCAATTGCTACCATGGCATATGCCATACCTAAATAACCAAAAACTGGTTTTCTAGAAAATGTGGATACTACATGACTAACTATTCCGAAAGCAGGTAGTATTAAAATATAAACCTCTGGATGTCCAAAAAACCAAAACAAGTGTTGAAATAAAATCGGATCCCCACCACCTTCAGGTGCAAAAAAAGCAGTTCCAAAGTTTCTATCAGTAAGAAGCATTGTAATGGCTCCTGCTAAAACAGGAAGAGATAAAACTAAAAGAAATACAGTAACCAAAATAGACCAAACGAATAATGGCATTTTATGTAGTGTCATTTCAGGCGTTCTCATATTAAAAATTGTAGTAATAAAATTGATTGCACCTAATATAGATGAAGCTCCAGCTAGATGAAGACTAAGTATAGCCATATCAACTGCAGGTCCAGAATGACCTAAATTGCTTGATAAAGGGGGGTATATTGTCCAGCCAGTACCCGCACCACCTTGTACAAAAGGACTTGCCATTAGCAAGATGAAAGCCGGAACTAGCAACCAAAAACTAATATTATTCATTCTAGGAAATGCCATATCTGGAGCTCCTATCATAATCGGCACAAACCAATTACCAAAACCTCCTATCATTGCTGGCATAATCATAAAGAAAATCATAATCAATCCATGGGCTGTAGTTAAAACATTATACATTTGATAGTCGCCATTTAATATTCCATCTCCTGGGGCTGAAAGCTCAGTTCTCATTATAAGCGACATAATGCCACCAATTATTCCTGCAATAATTGCGAAAATTAAGTACATTGATCCTATATCTTTGTGGTTAGTAGATAAGACCCACCTTTTCCAACCTTTTATTTCATGATCATGTTCATGCTCTATAACTGTAGCTACCATTTTATTTCTCCAATCTAATTAATTATTAGCAAGTAAATTGTTTTTACTTGCATATTTAGTTTTAGCTTCTTCTACCCAGGAATCAAAATCTTCTTGATTGACAACATGTATTTCTATAGGCATTGATTGGTGGTTAACACCACATAACTCAGAACACATTCCATAATAAATTCCAATTTTATCAGCTTTGAACCAAGTTTCATTTAATCTTCCTGGTACAGCATCTGTTTTTACACCAAACGCTGGAATAGCCCAACTGTGAAGGACATCTGCAGCCGTTACCTGCATTCTTATTATTTTATTAACAGGAACAACTACTTTTGTGTCTGTGGTTAACATTCTTTTGTAAGGCTTGTCTTCTTCTAATTCATCTTTACCTTGCACCATAAATGCTTCATACGCAAAATTTCCATTATCTGGATATTCATAACCCCAATACCACTGATAACCAATTGCCTTTATAGTTAAATCAGGTTCTGGAATAACATCTTGCTTATACAATAATTTAAAAGAGGGGACAGCAATAACTACTAATATTAGTACTGGTATTGCAGTCCATAGTATTTCAATCAAGGTATTATGTACAGTTTTAGATGGCTTTTTATTTTTATTTTCAGAGTATTTATAGCAAACCCAAACTAACAAGCCAAGAACTAACAAAGTTATCAAAGCCATAATTATAGTAACAAATAGATGCATACTGTAAACATCTTGGGCAACATCAGTAACTGGATTCTGTAAATCTATTCCATAATCTTTAGCTATACCCTCAGGCTCAAGTCCAAATGCGCTTTTCAAAATTGCAGCAGTGGAAAATACTGACAATATCACCATTTTCCAAAAATCATTTAAAATCTTATGTATAATGTATCTCATAATCACCTATGTATATTATATTCTTTTAATTAGCGTAATAATAAAAAATTTCTCTATTTATTATTGCTAGCATATACATTATAACTTTTCTATAATAAATTATAATTTATTTAATAAAATTAAATTGTTATAAACTTAAATAATTAGTATAAATGTTTAAAAGGATTTAAACTATGTCATATGATGAAAAAAAATATTTAGAAGATCACAAAAAAACTTGGAAAAAGTTCGTAGATTTTTCTATTAGGGGTTCAATAATTGTTACTGTTATTTTAGTGTTAATGGCAATTTTTTTAACAAATTAATACTTTTTTTAAATAAATCAAATTCAAATATTATAAGGTCAAATAATAAAAAACTTATTAGATAATCTTAATGCTGAACAAAAAAAAGCAGTGGATTACACAAATGGTCCGCTAATAGTATTAGCTGGTGCAGGTACAGGTAAAACTAGAGTTCTTACTACTAAGCTGTCCAAAATGATACAAGATAGAATTGCTTCTCCATATGAAATATTAACAGTTACTTTTACAAATAAAGCAGCTAATGAAATGAGAAATAGAGTTGAGAATATACTCAAAATTAATACAGCAGGATGGTGGATAGGTACTTTTCATTCAATGGGGGCAAGAATTTTAAGAAAAAATCCTGAAATTGTAGGCCTGAAAAAACAATTTACAATCATTGACTCTGATGATCAGGTAAAATTATTAAAACAAACACTATCTTATCATAATGTAGACGAAAAAAGATGGCCTGCAAAAAATTTGAACTTCATAATACAAAGGTGGAAAGATAAAGGTTTAAACCCAGAAAATATTGATAATTATGGGAGTGATTTTGCAAACAATAAAGGCTCTATACTTTACGAAACTTATCAAAATAGATTAAGAGTAATAAATGCTGCCGATTATGGCGATTTATTACTTCAAAATTTAAATATTTTTTCTAAACAACCAGATATCAAAGAATTTTATAAAAATAAATTCAAATATGTTTTAGTTGATGAGTATCAAGATACAAATATGTGTCAATATTATTGGTTAAAAAATATAGTAAATGATAAATCAAATATATGCGTAGTAGGTGATGATGATCAATCAATTTATTCTTGGAGAGGTGCAGAGGTTGCTAATATTTTCAAATTTGAGAAAGAATATAAAAATGTGAAAATAGTAAAGTTAGAAAAAAATTATAGATCTACAGCTAACATATTAAATGCAGCAAATTCCTTAATAGCAAAAAATAGAAATAGAATGGGTAAAAATTTATGGACTGATGATGATGAGGGGAATAAGATTGAAATTATTAATACAAATAATAATGAAGATGAAGCCATCTATATTAGTGATAAAATTGAAGAATTAAATTTATCTGGTATTCAATTAGAAAAATTTGCAATACTAGTTAGAGCAAGTTATCAAACTAGAGCTTTTGAAGATAGATTCATAAAAATTGGCTTGCCTTACAAAATAATTGGTGGAACAAAATTTTATGAAAGGCTTGAAATCAGAGATGCTTTAGCCTACTTGAGAGTTGTAGCAAGTGACTTTGATGATCTCGCCTTTGAAAGAATAGTAAATGTACCTCGAAGAGGTATTGGAGAAAAAAGTGTAAGAGATATCGAAGTTTTTGGAAGAAAAAATAATTTATCGTTAATAAATGCTGCTAGAGAATTAGTTAAAAATAATTATTTCACAAAAAAAACAAACGATAATCTTCAAATCCTTTTAAACTTTGTATCTAAATGGAGAAATGATGTTTCTCTAAATGCAGCAGAGTTAGCAGAAACTATTCTTGATGAATCTGGATACACGGAAATGTGGCAAAATAATAAGTCCATTGAAGCTGATACCAGATTAGAAAACCTAAAAGAATTAATTAATGCAATATCAGAATTTGATAATTTAAGATCTTTTATAGAACATATTCAATTAGTAATGGATAATGAGTTGAATAATAAAGGAAATTCAGTAAATATTTTAACTTTTCATGCTGCAAAAGGTCTAGAATATGACAATATTTTTCTTCCCGGATGGGAAGAAGAAGTTTTTCCTAACAAAAGAGCCTTAGAAGAAAGGGCTCATGAAGGACTTGAAGAAGAAAGACGTTTAGCTTATGTGGGTATAACCAGAGCTAGGCAAAGGGTTTGGATTCTTCATGCTAATAGCAGAATAATACATGGTCAGTGGTTTTACTCTATTCCTTCAAGGTTTATTGATGAATTGCCGTCCGAAAATGTGAAGTTAAACAATTTAAATTTAAGTACTAGTGACTTTGTTAATAATAATCATTTTATAGATGACAATACTAATTTTTTAAATGCTCCTGAAAGTAATAAATCTTTTCAAAAAGGGAAAAGAGTCTTCCATCAGAAATTTGGATATGGAATAGTCTTAACTTTAGATGGAGATAATGCAGAAGTACAATTTGAAAAAACTAATATAAAAAAAGTAAAAATAGATTATCTTGTTAAAGATGTTTAAAAATAATATTCATTACCAAAGAATAACTCAATTAAGATCAATAATGCAAAAAAAGAAATTAGATGCTTTTTTAGTGTCACATGAGGACGAGCATTTGTTAGAAGCTACCCCTAAAAACTATGAGCGTTTAAATTGGCTTTCAGGATTTACAGGTTCGGCAGGATACCTTGTAGTTACTATTAAAAACCTTTTCCTATTTGTAGATGGCAGATATACAATACAAGCTAAAATTGAAACTAAAGGCTTAAAAATTACTATATTCAATATCTTTGAAGTAGACTTGAATAAATTTATTCTACTACACAAAATGAATATTAAAAATCTTGCTTTAGATAACAAAACTATATCTCAAAAACTATATCAATATTATTTAACTGCAACTAAAAAAGCTGGTTTAAAGGTTATTAAATTAGAGAAAAATTTATTAGATTTAATTTGGAAAAGAAATTTAAATACTCAAAACACAAATAATATTTTTTTATTGAAAAAAAAATATTGTGGTCAACCATATACTGAAAAAATTAATTTATTACTTAAATATATCAAAGAAAAAAAAGCTGATTCAATATTTATTCAAAACAGTGAGTCAGTGGCATGGCTTTATAATTTAAGAGGAAACGACTTACCCCATAACCCTATTACCTTTGCATACACTTTAGTATCAGATAAATTTATTTATATCTTTCTAGAAAATCCTAAATTGCATATTAATATAAAGAAAAATTTTTCAAAAAAAATAAGATTTGTAGCTTTTTCTCAAATACAGAAGGTTTTTTTTTTATTAAAGAATAAAAAACTTAATATACTCACTGATCCTAATAGTACTAGTAAGTTTTATTATGATTTACTTAGTAAATGTTCAAAAACTTTAAACTTAATTGATGATCCAATTTTGCACTATAAATCTATTAAAAATAAAATTGAAATAAAGAATGTTCAAAAGGCTCATATTATTGACGGAGTAGCATTAACAAAGTTTATTTTTTGGATAAAAAATTCTAAAGAAGATTTGACAGAGCTAGATATAGTTAAAAAAATAGATG
>NZIN01000004.1 GCA_002689905.1 Rickettsiales bacterium | reverse complement strand
TTTCTTGATTATAAATTTAGAGTTACTGTAGTACCTTATACATTTAATTTTGAACAAATTATGAGATTTAAACCATCAGGAGTCTTTCTGTCGAATGGGCCAGGTGATCCTTTTGCTACTTCGAGGGTAACCTCACAAACTATAAAAAAGTTAATTAATACAAATCTTCCTTTGTTTGGAATTTGTTTAGGTCATCAATTGTTAGGGTTAGCATTAGGAGCAAATACTGTAAAAATGCACCATGGCCATCACGGAGTTAATCAGCCTGTTAAGAACGTAAAAAATAACAGTATTGAGATTACCAGTCAAAATCATGGTTTTATGATCGACAAAGCATCTTTACCAAAAAATATTAAGATTACTCACATATCTCTATTTGACAACACTATACAAGGCATTGAACACTTAAAGAAACCTGTTTTTAGTGTTCAATATCATCCTGAGTCTTCTCCTGGACCACATGATTCACGATACTTGTTTGAAAAATTTAAAAAAAATATCTTAGGAAAGTAATGCCAAAAAGAAAAGATATAAGTTCTATTTTAATAATTGGAGCTGGTCCTATAGTAATAGGTCAAGCTTGTGAATTTGATTATTCAGGCTCACAGGCTTGTAAGGTTTTAAGAGAAGAAGGATATAGAGTAGTTCTTATTAATTCCAATCCAGCTACTATTATGACAGATCCAGAGTTTGCAGATGCTACCTACATCGAACCATTAACACTAGAAAGTATAGAAAAAATTATTATAAAAGAAAAGCCTGATGCCCTTCTGCCTACTATGGGAGGACAGACTGCTTTAAATCTTGCAATAAAACTATTTAATTCAAATATATTAAAAAAGTATAATGTTGAGTTAATTGGTGCTTCTGTCAATGCTATAACTAAAGCTGAAGATAGAGAGTTATTTGGTAAAGCAATGAAAAAAATAGGACTAAATACTCCTAAAAGTTTTCAAGTTAACTCTTTATCAGAAGGTCTAAGAGTTCTGAAAAACTTATCATTACCTGTTATAATAAGGCCCTCTTTTACACTAGGCGGAACTGGCGGTGGAATAGCTTATAATATAGAGGAGTTTAAAGATATTGTTTCCTCAGGAATTGAAGCCTCGCCTGAAAATACTGTTTTGATTGAAGAATCGGTTTTGGGATGGAAAGAATATGAAATGGAAGTAGTTAGAGATAAAAAAGATAATGCTATCATAGTTTGTTCAATAGAAAATATTGACCCTATGGGTGTTCATACTGGCGACTCAATTACGGTAGCACCTGCTCTTACTTTAACTGATAAAGAATATCAAACTATGAGAAATGCTTCTTTAGCAGTTTTGAGAGAAATAGGAGTAGAAACTGGAGGGTCAAATGTTCAGTTTGCAGTGAACCCAAAAAATGGGGAAATGATAGTTATAGAGATGAACCCTAGAGTTTCAAGATCTTCAGCATTAGCATCTAAAGCTACAGGATTTCCTATTGCTAAAGTAGCTGCTAGGTTAGCTGTAGGATATACATTAGATGAAATATCTAATGAAATTACTTCAGTAACTCCAGCTTCTTTTGAACCTAGTATAGATTATATTGTTACTAAGATACCTAGGTTTGCATTTGAAAAGTTTATAGGTTCTAATGATACACTTACCTCTGCTATGAAATCAGTTGGCGAAGTTATGTCTATCGCAAGAACTTTTCATCAAAGCTTCCAAAAAGCTCTTAGGTCATTAGAAACCGGTCTTCATGGCTTAGACGAAGTTAATTTGGACGTAGAAGATAAAAAAAGTTATATATTATCTAAATTATCCACTCCCACTCCAGATAGAATACTTTATGTAGGACAAGCATTCAGAGAGAATATAGACTTAAAAGAAGTATATGAAAGTTGTAAAATTGATCCTTGGTTCTTAAATAAAATTAAGGAAATAATTGACTATGAGTGTTTCTTAAAAAAAAATAAAAATAACTTAACAAAAGAAATACTTCAAAAAAGTAAGTTGTTAGGGTTTTCTGATTACAGAATAGCTCAGATTTTAAAATCTAGTGAAAATAAAATAAATAGACTCAGATCAAAGTTTAAAATTTCTCCTAGTTTTTTTAAAGTAGATACATGTGCGGCTGAATTTGAGACAAAAACTTCTTATCTTTACTCATCATATGAAATACCATATCAAAGTTCTAAAATTGAAATTGAAAATACTATTTCTAAAAGAAAAAAAGTTATAATTCTTGGAGGAGGCCCTAATAGAATTGGGCAGGGAATTGAATTTGATTATTGTTGTGTGCATGCTTCTTATGCATTATCAAAGGAAAATATAGAATCAATAATGATTAATTGTAACCCTGAAACTGTCTCTACAGATTATGATACGTCGGATAAATTATACTTTGAGCCTCTTACTCTAGAGGATATATTGGAGATAGTAAAATTAGAACAGTCCAATGGAAATTTATTAGGTCTAATTATACAGTTTGGTGGGCAAACTCCTCTAAAGTTATCCAAAAGTTTAGAAAATTATAAAATCCCAGTTATAGGAACAAGCCCTGACTCAATTGATTTAGCAGAAGATAGAGAAAGGTTTAAAAAATTTCTATTAAAACTTAAATTAAAACAACCTGAAAATGGAATTGCCAAAACTGTAAAAAAATCTAAATCCATAGCAAACAAAATATCTTATCCTGTAATATTAAGACCCTCTTATGTATTAGGAGGTAGAGCTATGAAAATAATATTTAATGAAAATGAATTAGAAAAATATGTAAATTACATCGTTGACACATTTGGTGAAAAGCCAATTCTTATAGATAAATTTTTAAATGATGCTGTGGAAGTAGATGTAGATGCATTATCAGATGGTAAAAATGTTTTTATTGCAGGCATCATGGAACATATAGAAGAAGCTGGAATTCATTCTGGTGACTCTGCCTGTTCACTTCCTCCATACTCACTAAGTCAAGAAACAATTAAAAAAATTGTTAAACAGACTAAATTAATAGCTAAAAATTTAAAGGTTATAGGCTTGTTAAACATTCAATTTGCAGTTAAATATGAGAATAGAAAAGAATTAATCTATATATTAGAAGTAAACCCTAGAGCAAGTAGGACAGTTCCATTTGTTGCCAAGGCAACAGGTAATCAAATAGCAAAATTAGCTGCTAGGTGTATGATAGGAAAAAAAATTAACAAAAAACATCTTTTACCTTGGTCTACTAAGAAAAAGTTTGCTGTTAAAGAAGCAGTCTTTCCATTTAAAAAATTTAAAGGAGTAGATGTACTATTAGGGCCAGAAATGAAGTCTACTGGTGAAGTAATGGGATTAGATACTAACTTTGGACGTGCTTTTGCTAAATCGCAAATTGCTACAGGAGTTAACTTACCACTTAAAGGAAATATTTTTATTTCTGTAAAAAATAAAAATAAACCTGACATTATTGATTTATGCAAAAACTTAGTAGCACTAGGTTTTAGTTTAATTTGTACTAAAGGCACAGGCTTATTTTTAAAAAAGTCAGGGATTAAGGCAAATATCGTAAATAAAGTAAGAGAAGGACGACCTCATATTGTAGATATGATTAAAAATAATGATATAGCATTAATTCTAAATACAACAGAAGGCAACCAATCTATAGCTGATAGCTTTTCATTAAGACAAGCTGCTCTACACACAAACGTACCTTATTATACAACATTATCTGGCTGTAATGCCGTATTGTTAGCATTAGAAAATCTAAATAAAAATAAGCTTAATATAAAATCATTGCAATCCTATTAATATTTTCATATAAAAGTGTCTTATTAATTATTTTAAATTATATTTTTAGAGGGAAATATGAATAGAATACCTATAACAAATATTGGATTTGAAAAACTAGAAAAAGAATTAAAAACCCTTAAGACAGTTGAAAGACCTGGTGTAATAAAATCTATAGCTGAAGCCAGAGAACATGGAGACTTATCCGAGAATGCAGAATATCATGCTGCTAAAGAAAAACAAAGTTTTATAGAAGGCAGAATAGCAGATTTAGAAAATAAGATTAGTCGTGCAGAGGTAATTAATACAAAAAAACTCAAAAGTAATAAAATTATATTTGGTGCAACAGTAACACTTGGTGAAATAGGAAAAAAAAAGAACATTATTTATCAAATTGTTGGCACAGAAGAAGCTGATGTAGAGAATGGTAAAATTTCAATATCTTCTCCTTTAGCAAAAGCTTTACTAGGAAAGAAAATTGATGATATTATTGAAGTTTATTCTCCAGGGGGTTCTAAGGAATATGAAGTAGAAAATATTGCGTTTCTATAATAAAAATAAATACCTTATTTGGGCACTGATAGACGATAGAACAGGTAATAAAAACCAAATTCTAGCCGTGCTCGAGTCACTTAAGATTCCATTTAAAATTATTGAAGTAAAATATAATTGGATGGCCAGACTACCTAACTTTATTTTACAAACCTTTGGAGGTTTAATACATATTCATGCATTAGATATAAAAAACACTAAAGAGCTTCCTAATTTAGTTTTATCTTGTGGTAGAAGAACCTTTCCAATTTCAAATAGATTGTTTTCAATGTTTGAAAAACCTCCAATCCTAGTACATCTAATGTATCCTAAATTTTCCATCAATAAATCTAGATATAAATTTATATTTACACCCCATCACGACAAGATTATTGATAAACCTAATATAATTAGAACTTTAGGAAGTCCTGCATTAAAAAAAGTATCTTCAAAGAAAAAAAACCCTTATAAAAATAATCCTATAATATCATTATTAGTTGGTGGTAATCATGGTAATTACAAATTAGAATCAGATAGTGTCAGTATTATTATTGATCAAATTTTAAAAAAAATAGGAAAGGGAATATTGTTAATATCCACAAGTAGAAGAACTAGTATTGAAGTTATTAAAAGCATAGATAAGTGGAATTTTAAACATAATTCTATAAAAGTGGTTTATCATCCAAAAATAGAAAAAAAAAATAATCCTATAAAAGATATGTTTAGCTTTTCAGATGAATTAGTAATCACTGGAGACTCTATTTCAATGATTAGTGAAGCATGTCAATATAAGAAACCAGTTAGGATTTATTATAATAAAAAAATTTGTTCTCGCAAACATCTTAATTTCTGTGAAAAAATTATAAGAGAAGGTTATGCATTTTCATTTGAATCTTTGCTTAAAAAATGTAATAAAATAAAAGTGTTAGATACAACTGAAATAATAAAGAAAAATATATTAGGTCATATAACTTAATGGAAACTACTAAAACTAATTTAATAATATTGGGCTCTGGTCCGGCTGGCTGCACGGCTGCAATTTATGCTGCAAGATCTAATATTAAACCAATAATGGTAAATGGCACTCAACCTGGAGGACAATTAACAATTACTACAGATGTTGAAAATTATCCTGGTTTTCGAGATCCAGTTCTAGGACCAGATTTAATGGATGGTATGATAAACCAAGCAAAAAATGTAGGTTGTGAGGTATTAAATGAACAAATTACCAATATTAATTTAGATGTATACCCTTATGTATTGGAGAGTGGGTTAAGTAAATCTTTTATAACTAAATCTATTATTATAGCTACTGGAGCTAGTGCTAAGTGGTTAGGGTTAGAAAATGAAGAAAAATACAGAGGACATGGAGTTTCCGCATGTGCTACATGTGATGCTTTTTTCTTTAAAGGAAAAAAGGTTGCTGTTGTAGGAGGTGGAAATACAGCTATAGAAGAAGCATTATTCTTATCAAAATTTGCTAAAGAAGTAATAGTAATTCACAGAAGAAATAAGTTAAGAGCCGAGAAAATATTACAAGAGAGAGCTTTTTCTAATAATAAGATTTCCTTCATATGGGACACAACTGTTGTAGATATAAATGGAGAGGATAACCCAAAAATTTTAAAGAATGTTACTATAAAATCATTAAAAAATGATAGCACTTCCTCATTAGAATTAGATGGTGTTTTTATAGCAATAGGACATGAACCTAATACTTTATTATTTAAAAATAAGCTAGAGCTCGATAATCAAGGTTATTTAAAAGTATTTAATCAAGTTTATACAAATAAAAAAGGAGTTTTTGCTGCAGGAGATGTTCATGATAAAATTTTTAGACAAGCTGTTACTGCGGCAGGATATGGATGCATGGCGGCTTTAGAAGTAGAAAAGTTTTTAGAATCACAAGAATAAAGGTTCATTCTTTATATTTTTATATAAAGATTTAACCCATTTTTCATACCCATTAAAAATTTTTGTTGGATATTTATTACCTGACCCAATATCTTTTTCGTATTGCTGGCTCCATCTTCTATGAGGTACATTTGGGTTAACATTAGCCCAAAACCCATATTCATTTGGAGCTATAGTTTGCCAAAAAGATTTTTTTCTATCTTTTAAAAACTCTATATGTGTAATTGACTTAATAGATTTAAAGCCGTACTTCCAAGGCAACACTAATCTAAGAGGAGCACCATTTTGTTTAGGTAAATTTTTTCCATATAAGCCTGTAGCTATAAAAGCAAGAGGATTTAAAGCTTCTTCAATAGTTATAATTTCTTGATAAGGCCAGGGATACCATTTTTGTTTTTGATTTGAGGCTACTTTTGGATTAAAGAAGGTTTTAAATAAAACAAATTTGATATTATTTTCTGGCTCTAATATTTTAATAAGATTAGATAACTGAAACCCATACCAAGGAATAATCATAGACCATGCCTCAACGCAACGAAATTTGTAAATTCTTTCTTCAAGGTCTATGTTTTTTATTAATTTTTCTAAAGCAACATCTTTTCCATCAAACTTTCCACCTTTTATCTTAATAAACCAATTTTCAGTTTCAAGTTTTTGGGCAGATTTCCATATTTGTTTACTAGTACCAAATTCAAAATAATTATTATATTTTGTAATAACTTCATACTTTGTTGGGGGTCTAATATTTATGTTGAAACTATTTTGATTATTTTGATTAGAATATACGTGCTTATAATCAGGATAAAGTAAAAAACTACTTAAGCCTTTTATTAGGTTTCTTCTATTTATAAAGCTAATTTCGTCAGTGACTTTATTTTCTTTAATATTAAAATATTTTTTTTTTTTTATTAACATATATATAGTATAAGTAATGAAAAAAATTTTTACATTATTTTCTGTGTTTCTTTTACTATCTTGCTCATCAGTATCTATTACAGAAAGAAAACAAATCATGATCTTAGGAGATGATGTTATTTACCCTGAAGCATTTAAAGCTTATGAGAGTTTTAAAAAGAAAGCAAAATTAGTTGATAGTAGTAATCAACTAGATCAAATCAAGCAAGTTACGGAAAGTTTAAAAAAAGCTATTAATAGATATTATAAAACCGTTAATAAAAAAGATCCTACTGCTAATTTTGCTTGGGAGGTAGTTTTAGTGGATAATAAAGATATTAAAAATGCTTGGTGTATGCCTGGAGGTAAAATGGCTGTTTATTCTGGTATATTGGAAATAGCAAATAATCAACATTCTTTAGCTGCATTGATGGGACATGAAATTGCTCATGCTGTAGCAAGGCATGGTTCTGAAAGAGCTAGCCAAGGTATGCTTTTAGATATTGGAACTATGGCTTTAGAAAAAATTCTATTAGGAAGGCCTCTAACTGGAGATAGCAAAAAGCTATATCAATACTTTACTACCTTTGGTGTAATGCTACCTTTTAGTAGAAACCACGAATCAGAAGCGGACTATTTAGGTTTAGTTTTTATGCATTTTGCTGGCTATGATCTTTCAGAAGCTTATAAAATGTGGGAAAGGATGGGTAAAATAAACGCTAATAATAGACCAGAGTTTTTAAGCACTCATCCATCTAGCAAGACTAGAATAGAAAATATTAAAAAATGGATACCTTTAGTGCAGAGTAATTTTACTAAATTATATACTAATTAACCAATAATTTAACTTAACTTATTACAAGCTCTAATAATTCTATTACCAGCATTTTCTAGTATTGCATCAGAAGTAGCATAAGAAATTCTAAAAAAGTTTTCAGCACCAAATGCAATGCCTGGAACAGCTGCTACACCTTCTTCATCAAGTAAATACTCACAAAAATCAGAAGAATTAGATATACAAATGCCTTTTGGTGTATTCAAACCTATTAACTTTTCGCAAGAAGGAAAAATATAAAAGGCTCCATTTGGAATATTACATTCTAAACCTTTTGCATTATTTATTAAATTTACAATCATATTTCTTCTCTTTAAAAACACTGCATTATTATCTTCTAAAAACTTATTTGATGATGTTAATGCCTCTAATGCTGCATACTGACTAATTGAGGTAGGATTAGATGTAGATTGTGATTGAATTTTAGCCATTGATTTAATTAAAACTTCTGACCCTCCTGCATAACCAATTCTCCATCCAGTCATAGAGTATGCTTTCGATACTCCATTAACAGTCAGTACCCTAGGTTTCAATTCAGGAACAACCTGAGCTATAGTAAAAAAATTAAAGTTTTCATAAATTATTTTCTCATATATGTCATCAGTTAATATAAATAATTTTTCATATTTTTTTAAAAAAGTACCAATTTCAAATAATTCTTCTTTTGAATAACATGACCCTGTAGGATTTGAAGGAGAATTTAAAATAATCCACTTTGTTTTTTTAGTTATAACCTTCTCCAACATACTTGCCGTAACTTTAAAATCGTTTTCTTTTTTTGTCTCAATAAACCTTGGAACGCCTTCAGCTAAAATTACCATATCTGGATAAGATACCCAGTATGGAGACGGAATAATTACCTCGTCTCCTTTATCTACTGTAGCTTGAAAAGCATTATACAAAATTTGTTTGCCACCAGTACCTACAGATATTTCTGATATTTTATAAGACAAATTATTGTCATTATAAAATTTCTTTGCAATTGCTTCTTTGAGCTCTGTTATTCCATCTACCGCAGTATATTTAGTTTTTCCTTCCTCAATTGCCTTGACCGCTGCCTTTTTAATATGATTTGGCGTATCGAAGTCAGGTTCTCCAGCTCCTAGACCAATTACATCTTTACCCAAAGCTTTTAATTCTCTAGCTTTTGAAGTTACTGCCATAGTTGGGGATGGCTTTATATTTCTAACTCTATGTGATATTAAATTATTTTTCATAATAATTTATGTTATAAACTATTTTTTAAGATATTGTTAATGTTTTAAATATAAATTAAGGGAGAAACAACTATTAATCCAAACTTATCAAGACTAGGCACTGAAAATGCGTTTGTTATATTAGGAAAAGCAGAAAAGCTTAAACAACAAGGCAAAGAAATAATTAATTTGGGTATTGGCCAACCTGACTTTAAAACTCCTGAACATATAATAACTGCCGCTGTTAAAGCACTTAAAGATGGTAAGCATGGCTACACTCCTGCTAATGGAATATTGGAGCTAAGAGAAGCTGTTTCCAAAGATTTGTTATTAAGAAGAAATGCTAATGTAAACCCAGATAATATTCTGATCGTTCCCGGGGGTAAAGTAACTATGTGGCACGCTATATTAATGTTTGGAGGAAAAAATAAAGAAATAATTTATCCTAATCCGGGTTTTCCCATTTATGAAAGTGTAATTAATTACACTGGAGCAAAAGCTATTCCTATCAAACTTGAAAGTAAAACTGGTTTTAATATAGATATTCAGCGACTAAAAGATTCTATTAATAAAAAAACTAGTTTAATAATACTTAACTCTCCTTCTAATCCAACGGGGAGCCTGATTAGTAAAAAGGATATGGATGAGATAGTAAATTTATTAAAAAATAACCCTCAAGTTCATATTCTGTCTGATGAAATCTATAGTAGAATTGTTTATGATAAGAGTAATTTTGTTTCTATGTTATCTTATCCAGAAATTGTTGACAGACTAATATTATTAGATGGATGGTCAAAAACATATGCTATGACTGGATGGAGGATTGGATATAGTGTTTGGCCTAAAAAACTAGTACCTATGTCTGAAAGATTAAATATAAATTCATTCTCATGCACAAATGCTGCTACCCAATATGCTGCTGTTGCTGCTCTTGAAGGCCCTCAAACGTGTGTGGATAAAATGGTAAAAACTTGAAAAATTTTTGGGAAAATAAAAAAGTTTTTTTGACTGGTCACACAGGTTTTAAAGGCGGGTGGACTTCCCTTTGGCTTCAAAGCCAAGGAGCAAAAGTTACGGGTTTTTCATTAAACCCAAATACCAAAAAAAATTTTTTTGAAATAGCAGAAGTTTCAAAAAATATGGAATCTTTCATCGGTGATATAAGAGATGGAGATTTATTGGAAAAAAAAATGTTATCCGCTAAGCCAGATATAGTAATTCACATGGCCGCTCAACCACTTGTTAGAGAATCTTATTTAAATCCTGTTGAGACTTATCAAACAAATGTAATTGGCACTATCAATGTGTTTGAAGCAATAAGAAAAACAGA
>NZIN01000003.1 GCA_002689905.1 Rickettsiales bacterium | reverse complement strand
TAACAACAATAGAAGGTTTAGGTGCAAATGGTCATCATCCTGTGCAAAAAGCTTGGGCAGAAATTGAAGTGCCACAGTGTGGTTATTGTCAATCTGGACAAATGATGAATGCAGCTGCGTTTTTAAATTCTAATTCTGCTCCAACAGAAGAAGAGATTATTGATGCACAGCAGGGTAACATTTGTAGATGTATAACATATAACAGAATTAAGACTGCTATTAAAAGGGCGTCTGAAATTATGCAAGGAGCGTAAATTATGACAAAGCAAATAAAAAAGTTATCAGGACTTTCTAGAAGAGAACTACTAGTTGGCTCAGCTGCTGGTGCAGGTCTTGTTATAGGTTACTCAGTATTACCTAATGTAGATAGCGCTTCAAAAGCCATTGCTGCAGGTAACTGGGATCATCAACAGTTTCTAACAATGGATGCTGACGGTAAAGCAACCGTGCACATTACTAAATGTGAAATTGGTCAACACGTTGGTACTGCATTAGCGCAGGCAGTTGCTGAAGAACTAGAAATTGATTGGAATGACGTTAATGTTGACTACCCACAGTCTCATGCTTCATGGGGTCTTCACATTACTGGTGGATCATGGTCAGTTAACTGGACATTTGATAGAAACTCAAGAGTTGGTGCTTCAGCTAGAATAGCACTTATCGAAGCAGGTTCTAAAATGATGAAAGCAATGCCAGCTAACTGTTATGCAAAGAGTAGTAGAGTGTATACTGCTGATGGAAGTAAGTCAGTTTCTTATAAGGAAATTCTAAGCACAAACACTATAGACAGAACTTTTAGTGAAGAGGAAATTAAATCTATTAAACTTAAAAGTTTTGGTGAATATAGCATAGTTGGACAATCTAAAATGCCTTTAGATTTACCAGCAAAATTAGACGGATCAGCTAAATATGGAATAGACGTATTTGTACCTAACATGATTTATGCTATACCTTTACAAAATCCTACTAGATATGGAGCTGTACCAAAGGCAGTAGACGAATCAGCTGCAAAGAAAATTGATGGATACATTGGTGCTTATGTCAATAAAGAGGGTTTTACAAGGGTAAATACAGGTTATGTTGTGGCTCTCGGAGAAACATACTGGGCAGCTGAAAAAGCAGCTAAAGCACTTAAAGTTGATTGGGATTTAGGTGAGAATAAAAATACCTCCTCTAAAACTATCAGAGACGAATCAATTAGACTTCAAAAAGATCCTAATGCAGGATTTTTATGGGTGCTAGAAGGAGACACTGATAAAGGTATGAAGAATGCAAAAAATAAGCATACAGCAATTTATGAGACAGAGATAGCTTATCACGGATGTCTTGAACCAATGAATGCTGTTGCATACGAAAAAGAAGGTATTATGCATATTCACTCAGGCCATCAGTCATTCACATTTGCTGTAGGTAATACTGCTGCTGCATTGGGAGTAGAGGCAGATAAAGTAGTTTGTCATCAATATTATGCAGGTGGTGGATTTGGAAGAAGAACAGAGCCTGACTGCCATGTGCTGACAGCTCAAGTTTGTAAGTTTGCTGGAAGACCTGTAAAACTTATTTACAGCAGAGAACAGGATATGATGTTTGATTTCCACAGAACACCAACTTACCAAGTAATTGAAGGCGGTGAGGAATTTGGAAGAATGACAGCAATGAATCATGACGTTGTAGCTGGTTGGTCAACAAAAAGAGCAGCGCCTGGTTTCATGCCTGATTCGGTAGATAAAAAAGGAAAAGTAGACCAATTTTCAACTAATGGATCTGATCACTGGTACGACATACCTAATCACAAAGTAAGATCTATTAATAATGAATTATCTGATAAGGCATTACCAGTTGGCTTTTTAAGAGCAGTTGCTCCTTCTTGGACATTCTGGGCTGTAGAGAGTTATCTAGATGAAATGGCTAAGAAATCAGGAAGAGATCCTTTAGCTTTTAGATTAGATCACTTGACTGCTGCAGGAAAAAATGCTGGAACGCCTCCAAATTCAGTTGGTGGAGCCCATAGACTAAGAAATGCACTTTTAGTAGCTGCCGGTAGGGCGGGTTATGGTGTAAAGCCACTAGCTAAGAATGAAGGAATGGGTTTGGCATGTGTATCTTCTCAAGAAAGAGGATCACCAACTTGGACTGCTTGTGTAGCAGAGGTAAAAGTTGATCCAAATTCAGGAGAAGTTGAGGTTAAGAAAATAACTGTTTCTATGGATGTTGGAACAGCTGTAAATCCAGATGGAGTCAGAAAACAAATAGAAGGTTCTGCTTTATATGGAATTTCTCTAGCTCTTTATGAAAAATTGACTATGAAAAATGGTTCTATAGAGCAAGGTAACTTTGACACATGGACACCTATGAGATTAAATCAGGTTCCGGAGATCGAAACCGTATTGATCCAAAATGGTCATTATCCAGCTGGTACGGGTGAGCCTGCAACAACAGTTGTTGCACCAGCAATAGCAAATGCTATTGATAATGCAGTGGGTGCTAGAGTCAGATCACTTCCAATTACACCGGAAAAGATCAAGAGTGCTATGAGAGAAGCTTAATCTATATATATATATTAAGACTTTTTAATAATTAAGGGTAAAGATTTCATTCTTTACCCTTTTTTTTTTGCCTAATAAAGTTATAATATTTTTTTGAATTAGTTAATTAAGAGGTATAAATGATAAATAAAATCACTGCTGGTATAATATTTTTTTTATTAACAGCTATTAGTGCTACTACATCTCATGCAGCTGCTGCTGGAGGTGAATTACTAAACCTTAAAATGATTCTGAGTGGCCCTGCAATATTTTCATTAGCTACATTTGTTATAGCTTATTTTTTTGTAATGACTGAAGAGTTTAGTCATCTAAGAAAATCTAAACCAGTAGTTATCGCTTCAGGAGTTATATGGATGGCTGTGGCAATAACTGCTACAAAAAGTGGAGTACCATATGATTCTATAAATTATACATTTAGGCATGTATTTTTAGAATTTGCTGAATTATTCATGTTTTTGTTAGTCGCTATGACGTTTATTAATACTATGACTGAAAGAAATGTTTTTGAAGTTTTGAGAGCATGGTTAGTTAATAGAGGATTTGATTTTAGAAAAATATTTATTATTACAGGCATACTTTCATTTTTTATATCTCCTATAGCTGATAATTTAACAACAGCTCTTTTAATGTGTGCAGTAGTAATGGCTGTTGCCAAAGGTAATAAAAAGTTTATTTGTTTAGCTTGTATAAATATAGTAATTGCTGCCAATGCAGGTGGTGCGTTTTCTCCTTTTGGTGACATAACTACACTAATGGTTTGGCAAAAAGGTGTTATACCTTTTTTTGGTTTTTTTAGTATATTTATTCCTTCAGCTGTTAATTATATTATACCTGCTGTAGTTATGTATTTTGCAATACCTAAGGAAAGTCCAAAACAAAGTGATGATAAAGTTAAATTAAAAGAAGGGGCTTTAATTTCTATACTTCTATTTCTTGGTACAATTACCTTAACGGTAATAAGTCATCAAAAGTTTCATATGCCAACAACTTTTGGGATGATATCTGGTTTAGGTGTTTTAAGTTTATTCGGATTTTATTTAAAAAAGAAAACCAAACCTAATGAGATAAAATTTGATATATTTACTCAAGTAGGTAAAGCTGAATGGGATACATTATTTTTTTTCTATGGTGTATTAATGTGTGTAGGAGGTCTATCAGCTTTTGGTTACTTAGCATATACTGCAGAAGTAACATATATTGACCTAGGTCCTACTTTTGCAAATGTTTTAGTAGGTATACTTTCAGCTATAGTTGATAATATTCCCGTAATGTATGCAGTTTTGACAATGTTTCCTGCAATGGATGAAGGACAGTGGTTATTAGCAACTTTAACAGCAGGAGTTGGCGGAAGTATGTTATCAATTGGTTCCGCAGCAGGCGTGGCATTAATGGGGCAGTCAAAAGGTAATTATACTTTTTTTGGACACCTTAAGTGGACACCAGTTATTGCTTTAGGATATGCTGCATCAATTTATGTCCATATATTATATAACGCTGACAAGTTTGATAATATACCTATTGCGATGTAATAAAATATGTAGTAAATATAAGGAATTCGGGGCGTAGCGCAGCCTGGTAGCGCATCTGCTTTGGGAGCAGAGGGTCGAGTGTTCGAATCACTCCGCCCCGACCAAGAGTATAAAGATGAAATACATTATATATAAAAAAAAAAAGGTTCCTACCCAATCAGGAGAAAAAAAAACAGAGTATTGGGTTTTAGAGTTGGTTATAGCTAAAGATGTTCAAGTAGATATACTAACTGGTTGGAAAGATACTCAAAGTAACTTAAGTTTCAAATTAAAATTTGATAATGAAAAAGAAGCTATAGACTACGCAATAAAAAATAGATTTGATTTTGAAGTTATAAGAAACCTTAAAGGTAGTGTTCAAGAGAAACGTTACGCTGATAATTTTAAATATAAAAGAATTAGAACTGATATTTAAATAGAGAATATTTTGAACCAAATCATTATAAAAGGTATTAAAGATTTAATTGAAGATGCAAATAAAACCGTTAAGACGATAAGTGTAAAGGAAACTAAATTACTATTAAATAATATACATTATGTATTTGTAGATATAAGAGATTATAGAGAAGTTTTAAAAGAAGGAAAAATCCCTAATGCTTTTTCATGTCCCAGAGGTATGTTAGAATTTTGGATAGACCCAAGTAGCCCCTACCATAAGAAAATATTTAACCAAAAAAAAACTTATATTTTTTATTGTGCTAGTGCTTGGCGATCTGCTTTGGCAGTAAAGACTGCTATGGAAATGGGTCTTAATCCTGTTTATCATATCAAAGGCGGATTTACAGAGTGGGTAAAACAAAATGGAAAAGTTGATAGAGGTAGTAGATAATTTTTAAAATACATAAATAGCTAAAATAATATTTTAAGATATTAGTATATAAGTTTAATATAATAGACAGTAAGTAATTATTAGAGCATGTAGTTTTTTGTTGAGAAAATATATATTTTGATTATTATTAAGGCAAGTTTATGAAGTTTATAGACAAGTGATTGCAAAGTTTACTTATTTCAGCAAATATTTGAGGCTATATATATTCATAAAAATAACATACTTTATATTTTAATTATGATAAAAAGTTTGTAATTTAAGTCCTCGTAGCTCAGCTGGATAGAGCATCTGCCTTCTAAGCAGAGGGTCGCAAGTTCGAATCTTGCCGAGGACGCCAGCTATAAAGTAAAAGTCATAGTATATTATTTTTTTTGAATTGAAATTTAATTTAAAGGAAGCAGCTTGAAGTCTTATTTGAAAAATGAAATTTATAAAAATGGTTTTGCAGTAGCAAGAGATGTTTTTAATGATGATGAATTAAAATCTTTGTTAAAAATAATTACAAATAAGCCATATAATAAAATTATACAAGAACACCAAAGTGGGCTAGGGTTTTATGTTAAAAATAAAAATTTTACTACATTAAAGGATTTATATATAAAACAGCCGGAAAGTATAGTAAAAAAAACTCAAAATATATTTGAAAAAACTAAATTTTTTAAGGATAACTGTTCAGGTTTTTCGAATAATGATTGGAATGCACTTAGAATAAGCTTTCCTAAAGAAAAATTTAAGAATGTTAGTTGGCATCAAGATATACAAACACCACTTGAAAAGAAAATGAATATATTAAAACTACAATTTTTTACATTTTGGATCCCGTTTTCTTCAGTAAATGAGAATAATTCTATAGAAATAGTAAAGATGTCTGATACTAGTAGAGTTTATTCTAATCATTATAAATATGATATAGACCTTCCAGCGAAATATAAATCTAATGCGAGAATCAAAATAGAAGCATCATTAGGAGATATTATTATTTTAGATAGTTTTACGTTTCACAGGTCTATATATAATTCAACAAACCTTATACGAATATCAGTTGATTTAAGGTATACTAATAAAGTAAAGGTAAAATATAGTAGGTCTTTAAAATTAATTTACAGAATGTTAAAAAATGATGCTAAAACATATTTAAAAAATATTATAGTCAAGTAAACTAAGAAAATATTAACTATTAACAAATAACTTATTAAAAAAAAAGAAATTTAAATATTTAAGAAAAAGTATTATATAATTTATTAACATAAATTTAGATTTAGATATATTAAAAATGTAAAATCACAATTATAAATTTAGATAGTAGTGCTTTTTTAAATACTATACTTTAATATTAATATTATTTTTTTCTATATAATTGAGAGCAGTTTTTAGGAGTTTCTTTAATTCTTTTCTTTTAGGAGGCAATTCAGGTTCTCCATAATATTGAGGGCCAGCTATTTTATGCATAGCTAAACAAGTGCTATAACGTAGCACATCATACTTTTTATTTAGAATTTTTTTCTTTAATTTGAAATAAACATCAATAATACTTTTAGTTTCTTTATCTTCATATAGCTTTCTATCTAATTGATTAATTTCATCGTTTGGCTGCAATAATTGACCCAACCCATTTATGTTTATATTTGCATCCATTTTTTTAAATACGAGCACTGCACTGTGATGAGCCTTATTATGGTTTACATCAGATAAAGGGTCAGAATGACTAGAGGAGTATAATTCAAAACCTAATTCCATCATGAATTTTATGTACTGTCTTGGGTTATATAAATTGATATAAGGAGAAAAAAAATCATCCATGATTTGACTTGTGTTTGAATTTGAAAAATTTCCATTAGCATAATTAATAGAGGAAGAAATAAAAAATTTATCGATATCTTCAGTGCTTATTAACCCTCTAATCATTTCATTAACAAACCACTTGAAAGTACCTGATCGATAAAAATAAATCCAAATTAGCCCATTCTTTTTTACCGCATTAGCACAATTTATTATACCCTTAGCCGTATTTGAGAAATGGTGAACAATACCAGACAAATATACAAAGTCATACTTATTTTTAGGCAATGGTTTTTTACATAAGTCTAAATTAGATGTAGAAATATTAAGATTATTATATTTTTTTTTATTTAATAGCTTCTTAAATCTATCAACATGTTCTTTACTAATATCATAATGGTCTATTGCCTTTACACCAAGCAAGCCCATAGCTAATGCTTGTCTGCCCGTCCCAACATCCATTATTTTGAATGAAGAGTATTTATCTACTATGCCCGCAATTTGGAAGTCATTTTTTACAATATCTACTATACTCTTTAACGAGGATTCACTAAGTAAATTATCATACATATTCCCAAAAGAGTATTTGCCATACAATTCTCCAGTAAGATTTGTTTCTCTGTTTCTTCCTTTTAATAAAGACATATTTTAGGACTTTTTCATGATTAAATATATAAATATATATAATTAAAAAAAATTCTTCAACAGATTTAAATTTATTATAAAAACTTAAAGTAGTGATAGAAAACTTATAATATACATTTGATAACCTTTTGATTTCTATATTTTTTAGTGTAATATAATGTATATTTACGCATATATAAAAATGTTGAAAAAAGTGCGAAACATTAATAAAAATAAAAAGAAAACTATTTCTTTTGTGATATATAAATTTATGTCTATTTTTCTTCTAAAAAAGGACAGATCTTTTGAAAGAGTTGTTTTATCTAGAAATTAAATTAACTATATGATATTTTTTATTATGAAAAAAATACTACTTTCTATTTCTATTACAGCATTTTTGATACTAGGAGCTTGTAGTAAAAATGGAGTTCCACTTTTAAGTACTGGAGTTTCAGGAACTGAAGGGTTACCTGCTGAACAACTTAGTTTTGCTAAATTTAAAGATATACCAATACCTGATGGCTCAGTTATGGATATGACAAACACAGTTATATTTGGTAGTGATGATGAATGGTTTGGAAGGCTTTCTTTGATACCTAATCTAAGTCATGCAGAGACTTTTGATTTTTTTAGATATGAGATGCCTAACCTAAATTGGAAAGAAATAACAAATGTAAGATCTACAAGCAGTGTTCTTTCTTATGAAAAAGAAAATAGAGTAGTAACAATTCAAATTACAAATTCTTATGGCAAGACTTTATGTGCTGTAAATATGTCTCCAAAAAAACAATAGGTGAAAAATGAGTAAAGAAGATAATAAAAACTATGGAAGTGTTGCTATTGTATCTATTGCTACCTTAGTTATTTCAGCTTTATCAATATATTTGTTAATCAATATCTTTAATTAACGTTTTATTTTTTCTATTATCACTCCGCCAGGGGTTTGTTCAGTGGGAGTTATCTCAATCATTGAAATGTTTACATGCGGAGGTGCTTTAATAGCATAAAGAATACTTTGAGCTATATCAGAAGGGCTAAGCAAGGTTAATCCTGTCATCATTTTTTTGCTTTCTTGAGGGGTATCAAAGGCAACATTAAAAAATTCAGTAGCAACTCTTCCAGGGTTGATTTCTGTACATCTAATACCAGTGCCGGATAATTCAATTCTTAAATTTTGATTAATGAGGTGTACTGCTCCTTTTGATCCACCATAAACTGAACTAGATAATGGATACAATCCTGCAATAGAACCTATATTAATTATATGTCCCATTTTTTTTTTTAACCATACTAGGAGTAATACACCTAAGTAATTGTAAAAATGCATTTACATTAGTATCAATTGTTGTATCAATATCTTTAGCTTTTGTGGAAAAAATTTTTGTAAATCCTCTTCCTAAACCAGCATTATTTATAAATATATCCACTTTTAACTTTTTAAGTTTTTCTAAAGATTTTGTATCTCTTATATCCATAATAATAGGCTTGCAACCAGTTTCTTTTACAATTTTATCAATTTTAGTTTTTCTTCTAGCTAATGCGTAGACTGTAATATTGTTTTTAGATAGTAGTCTTACAGTGGCTTCCCCTATACCACTTGATGCTCCTGTAACTAATGCTGTTTTATAATTATTCTTTAACATATAACTCCTATTTTTTTATGAATATTTTATACAAGTTTTCTTTTTCTTTTTCTGCTTCTTTAAATACTTTATGTTCTATATTTCTAAAAGCTTTTATAAATTTTATACCCTCCTGAGATATTTTAGTACCTCTTATTCCCTTTCCACCAGTATTTGTAGTAATAATTTTATTTAAAGAGGCATTATTTATTTCTTTAACTAGCTTCCAAGCTTTTCTGTAAGACATGCCCATAGACTTTGCAGCTGAAGATATAGATCCATTCAATACTATGGATTCTAACAATGCAATTTTTCCTGGACCAATATTCAAGTTATTACCAACTTGTAATTTAATTTTTATATATGTAGATGTATTTTTATTCATTAAAGTATACTCTGTCTCCAATTTCTATATTTAGCTTATTTATTAAACCAGCATTTATCTCTAACGCATATTTAGATTTTATTTTAGATGTAATTACAGAATGTGAGAGTTCTTTCATATTATGTTTGAGTTCTACTATTTCTTTATCTTTAGATATAAAAATAATATCTAGAGGTATAAGTGTATTTTTCATCCACATTTTAATATTTTCCTCTGATGGAAAAATAAATAACATACCTTTATTTTTAGATAGTTCTGTTCTGTACATTAAACCCTTACTTCTTTCATCTTTAGTTTTTGAGACTTCAATAAAAAAGTTAATAATTCCATTTTCTTTTTTTATCAATAGTTTTTTTTGTT
>NZIN01000002.1 GCA_002689905.1 Rickettsiales bacterium | reverse complement strand
GATAATAAAGATAAATCTAAAACTATTAATTTAGCTGCACTAGATAAAGTAGAATCCAATGTAGAAATAGCTGAGACAATTAAAAGAAGAAAAATTATATAGGCTAAATACTCATCAAAGTTAATTTTAACAGCTTCAATGAAGCTAATTCCATTTAATGCATTAGGTGATAAGTGTAAACCTAATAAAGAAAAAGATAATATACATAAGGAGCTTAATAAAAATGCAAGAAAAAAACTTTTTTTAGTTTTCTCTTTAGAGCAAATAAAGCCTCTATCCATCATGACTGGGTCATGTATTGGATAACTCCATATCTGTAATAAAGCTACTAATATCAGAGCATAGCCTGGATTAGAAAAGTCACCTACTTTAGATACAATTAAATTATATTCTATTAGTGAATTTGAAAAATATAAACTTACAAGCAAGGCTAGCAAAAGTAATAAAAATATTATCATTTGAATATAGTCTGTTTTAATAGAATTTCTTAAACCTCCTAAAAAAGAATAAGAAAAAGCTAACAGCATTATTATTAATATTGAAGCTTTATATTCTATAGTACCTTCATTGCCAAAAATTAAACCAATCACTATTAAATTTGCAAAAATTTCACTTATAAGTCTTATAATAATTATAAAAGAATAAGAAAATTTACCTACAAAACCATATTCTTTTTCAAAAAACTCCACTAAAGAACTAATCCTAAATTTTTTTCTTAAGCGAACTATAAAATATCCACCCGTAAGAAAAGAAAAATAATATGCTGTATAAGCTAATGCTCCTGGTAATCCATAATAATATGAAAGAATAGCAGCAGTTAATAAGGATCTTGAAAAAATCCATGTTGTAACTAGCGATAATACCATTGCAACTAAACTTGGTTCTTTATTGCCTTCCATTAAACCAGAATAGAAACCTTTAATATCAGGTTGCCTACTAATAAAAAAAAGTGATGTAATGCCTATAATAATGATTAAGGTGATAAAAATAATCATTTAAAGCCCTTATTAAAATAGAATTTAGTCTTATTTGTAGTTCTATTTTAATCCGTATTCTAAATAGACTGGCATCATTTCTTCATACACAGTCATTTCATGCCAAATTATCATACCTTTTTTCATTTTTTCTAATGTATTATCACCCAAAATTTCTGCAATTTTATTAAAATGATTTTGAGCTTTGTCTTTGTTTCCTAAGAAGTGGTTAGACGTACCCATATAATGATGCCACCACCATAAAAAAGGAACTGGCATATCTTCCATGACCTCTAGAGCTTTTTCCCAATTACGAGAGTCTTGATAATATGCAACTTGTCCAAAGTTATTCCCAGCAACACTGTTTCCCTTATCTAAAGTTGCCCCCAAAACTCCTAACTCATGTCCTCTTTTAAGTCTATAACAAGCTTTTTCATCAATATTATATTTTTTCTTAAGTTCCTCTGAGGAGTGACAGCCCCATCCTGAAAGACCCGTTATGTATGCTATTCCTCCTATTATTTGAACATCATTAGGAGCTAATTCTAAAGCTTTTTCTCCATCTTTTAGCATCTGATCAAAGTTCCCTGTATAATATTCTATTTCAGCTTTGGATCTATAAGCCATCGCATAATTAGGGTCTAACCTTATGGCATTCTGAACTGCTTCTAAAGCCTTACTAAGGATATCCTTTTCATATACTTCAAATATAGAGTAACCCCACGATAAAAGGTAACCATAATATTGCCAAGCATCTGCATATCCGGGGTCTTCAACAACAGATATTTCTAAACATTCCACAGCTTTATTAAAATGCTCAAATGAGAATGAAAGAAAAAATTGGTTTCTTGTAAAATTGATACATGCATATGAGTCTAGATTTTGAGAAGTTGCTGTTAATCCTACTTTAGAAACTTCTTTTGATAGGATATCTCCGTTACCAACAAGCTCATCTATAATATTAGAAACTACTTCATCCTGCAACGTAAATAAATTATCTATTTCTAGAGTTTTATCATATTTATCAGACCATACAATATTTGCATTTTCTGCATCAACTAAATTTACAGTAACTCTAATATTTTTTCCTGCTTCCTTAATATCTCCATTTATTAAATACTTTGCTCCAGTTTTTTTTGATATATCAGCAACGCTATCTTCTGCGCTGTTAAGTTTAATTACATTAAGTTTCTTTGACGCTCTAGTTAATGAAGCAGCTATATCTTGGGTCAATCCTGCAGCTAAATTAATTTTTTCTTGTTCTTTAGACACAGTAGTTATTGGAGCAATAGCAATGCTATTTAAGTTTACATTAATCTCATTATTACCTTTAAACATAAAAAACGATACTACTATTAATAAAAAACTAGCAGCAACTGCTCCCATTATATAAATATTATTTTTTCCTGCTTTAGTTTGAGAAACTTTAAAGTCTCTTGCTAAATTAGAACCTTCTTCTATCTCTATAAAATGTGCATCTATGGGCTTACTAATATTTTTAAGTTTTTGACTTCCTTTTGCAAATATCTTTTCTTTTATATTGTTTGATACTAATGAAAAAACTGAACCAGATATACATATCCTGCCTGGTGGTGCTATAGCTTCTAACCTAGATGCAACATTTACTCCGTCTCCAAAAAGATTATCACCTTCAATTAATACATCACCCATATTAATACCTATACGAAATTCCAAAGTTTTATCGTTACTTAATTCTTTATTTAAATTAAGAATCTCTTTTTGAATTTTAATAGCTGAATTTACTGCTTGAACTGGACTATTAAACTCAATCATGAATGCATCACCTGCAGTATTAAATATTCTGCCCTCTGCTGAAGTTATAGTTTTTTCAATTATTTTTCTGCAAACTGATAATTGCTTTAACGTACCTTCATCATCAACTGCCATTTTTTTTGAATAGTTAACAACATCCATTGCTAATATAGTAGTAAGTTTTCTTTTTTGTGAATTCATGACTTGTCCCCCATTATCAATTTAATATATTTTAATATATAATCAAGACAGTTTATTACTTACAGACTATTTCAAAGAAACTAAAATTTATTGACAGTTTGAGTCAAGTGAACCGCCGGCTATTGCATCAAAAATTGCATTAAGTACCCTGAAAGGTGCAGAAAAGGTGGCGGGAGTGACGGGACTCGAACCCGCGGCCTCCGGCGTGACAGGCCGGCGCTCTAACCAGCTGAGCTACACCCCCTAAGAATGGTGGGCGATGACGGGCTCGAACCGCCGACCCTCTCGGTGTAAACGAGATGCTCTCCCAGCTGAGCTAATCGCCCCAGTTACTAACAATTAGCAACAAATCTGTATTAGTTTACTGCTTCTTTTAAGGCCTTCCCGGCAGAAAACTTTGGTTGATTAGATGCAGGTATTTGAATTGCTGCTCCAGTCTGCGGATTTCTTCCAGTAGTAGCTTTTCTTTTAGAAATTTTAAAAGTACCAAAACCAATGATTTTAACATCAGAACCTTTTTTTAATTCGTCTGTTACAGTATTAATAAATGTTTGTAAAGCCTCAGTGCACTGAGTCTGACTCAGATTTGACGCACCTGACATAGCTGAAATAAGTTCGTTTTTATTCACAATTACTCCTTTTTTTTTTATTAGTACATATTAAATTTATTTATTAAAAGGTCAATAATATAATTTAATGTCTTACAATTACTTTACCATCAGAGTTTTTATTAGAATTTTCTAATACTATTTTTGGTTCCTTCCATTTTATGGGAGTAAGTTTTTTTACCAATGTTTCTTTTAAAACATCTAAAATATTATCTGCTACTATTATCTTAATTTTCTTCTTAATATTTTTAGGTATTTCCTCAAGATCTTTCTCATTATCTTTAGGTATAATTACTTTTGATATACCAGACCTTATTGCTGCAAGTAATTTTTCTTTTAGTCCGCCAATAGGTAAAACTCTTCCACGAAGGGTTATTTCACCAGTCATGGCTACCTTACAATTAACTGGTATTCCAGTTAATATCGATACGATTGATGTAACAATAGCTACACCAGCCGAAGGTCCGTCTTTCGGAGTAGCTCCTTCAGGAACATGAACGTGTATATCTTTGTTTTCAAACTCTGGTGGTATAATACCTAATGTAGGGGCATTATAACGTACATATGATACAGCAGCTTGTATTGATTCTTTCATTACATCACCTAAACGTCCAGTAACTTGCCTTCTGCCTTTTCCCTGCATTAATACAGCCTCGATTGCTAAAATATCGCCTCCAAATTCTGTGTATGCTAAGCCAGTCGTAATACCTATTAAGTTCTTTTTTTCCGTTTCTCCATGTCTAAATTTTTTAACACCAAGAAAGTCAGATAAATTAGTATTGTTAACAGATGCTTTTTTTGTAGTACCTTTAACTATAGCCGTTGTAGCTTTTCTACATATTTTAGAAATTTCTCTTTCTAAATTTCGTACTCCTGCTTCTCTAGTATAGTATTTTATAACACTGTTTATAGCAGTGTTATTTATTTTAAACTCATTTGATTTTAAACCATTCTTGGAAAGTTGTTTTTTTAATAAGTACTTTTTTGCTATTTGCAACTTTTCTTCTTCAGTATATCCTGATAAATGAATAACTTCTAACCTATCTAGTAAAGGTTGTGGCATATTTAATGAGTTGGCAGTTGTAATAAAAAGAACATTTGATAAATCATAATCAACTTCTAGATAATGATCATTAAAAGTATTATTCTGTTCTGGGTCAAGTGCCTCTAGAAGAGCGGATGAAGGATCTCCTCTCCAATCTGCGCCAAGTTTATCAATTTCATCTAATAAAAAAAGAGGATTTGATGTACCTGCCTTCTTCATTCCTTGAACTATTTTTCCTGGCATTGAACCAATATAAGTTCTTCTGTGTCCTTTAATTTCAGCTTCATCTCGAACTCCACCTAAAGACATTCTAATAAATTCTCTTCCAGTAGATTTAGCGATAGATTTACCCAAGGAGGTTTTACCTACCCCTGGTGGACCTACTAAACATAAAATTGAGCCTTGTACTTTTTTTACTCTTTTCTGTATTGCTAAATATTCTATAATTCTTTCTTTTACTTTCTCTAAACCAAAATGATCCTTATTTAACGAGTTTATAGCATCATTTAAATCATATTTTATCTTTGATGGACTTTTCCAAGGTATTCCTAGAAGCCAGTCTAGGTAATTTCTTACAACAGTAGATTCAGCAGACATTGGACTCATACTTTTAAGTTTTTTTAGTTCACTCTCCGCTTTTTTCTTTGCTTCATCAGTTAACTTCAAAGTATTAATTTTTTTTAGATATTCTTCATTGTCATCTGAAGAATCATCATTATCTCCAAGCTCTTTTTGTATAGCTTTTAATTGCTCATTTAAATAATATTCTCTTTGTGTTTTTTCCATTTGCCTTTTTACTCTAGATCTTATTTTCTTCTCTACTTTCAAGACATCCAATTCTGATTCAAGTAATTCTAAAATTTTTTCAAGTCTAATATCTAAAAGTTCTACTTCTAAGATTTTTTGTTTTTCAGATATTTTAATATTTAAATGAGCGGCCACTGTATTAGAGATTTTTGATGGATCCTCTATTTGAGCTACACTAGAAATTATATCTTTAGAAATCTTTTTATTTATTTTTACATAACCTTCAAATTGCTCAGAAATAGCTCTAGTAAGAGCTTTACAATTATCAGTTTTTTTTATCTTTTCAGGAAAGTTGGTGTATGAGGCTTTTAAAAAATTATCATTTAAAGTAAAATTAGCAATTTTAATCCTGCTCATACCTTCAACTAATACTTTAACAGTGCCATCTGGAAGTTTTAACATCTGTAAAACATTTCCTAAAATACCTACCTTATAAAGATCTGAAGTATTTGGATTATCTACATTTGATTCTTTTTGAGTGACTAACAAAACTTGCTTATTTTCATCATCAGACTTCATTACTTCTTCAATTGCTTTTACTGATTTTTCTCTACCCACAAATAGTGGAACTATCATTTCTGGAAAAATAACTATATCTCTTAACGGTAATAATGGTAAATATTTCATAATATATCCTTTATATAATATATACGTGATGTTTGCGAGTTAAGATTTCAAGAGTTTTATGCTCTTGTTTCTAATTCTGATTTATTTTTGCTGTAAGCTACAATTGGCTTGCCTTTACCTTTAATTACATCACTGTTAACTACTACTTCATTAATATTATCTTCTGAAGGTATTTCATACATACTATCTAATAATATTTCTTCAAGTATAGATCTAAGCCCTCTTGCTCCAGTTTTTCTAGAAATAGCTTTTTTTGCTATAGCTTTCAACGCGTCTTTTGTAAATGTAAGCTTTACATCTTCTAAAGAATATATTTTCTTGTACTGCTTCACTAGTGAATTTTTAGGTACAGTTAAAATTTCTATTAAAGCTTTTTCATCAAGGTCATTTAATGATGCTAAAATAGGTAGCCTACCAATAAATTCAGGAATTAAGCCATATTTAAGCAAATCTTCGGGTTCTACTCCAGAGAGTATCTCTGAAAATTTTCTTGTTTCTGGCATTTTAACACTAGCATTGAAACCAATTCCAGCTGATATACCCCTCTTAGATATAATCTTCTCTAACCCACTAAATGCTCCTCCACAAATAAAAAGAATATTGGAAGTATTTACAGGTAAAAATTCTTGTTGAGGATGTTTTCTTCCACCCTGAGGTGGAATACTTGCTACTGTACCTTCCATAATTTTTAATAAAGCTTGTTGCACACCTTCACCTGATACGTCTCTCGTAATTGAAGGATTATCTGACTTTCTACTAATCTTATCAATTTCATCTATATATATTATACCTCTTTCAGCTCTTTCAATATTGTAGTCTGAAGCCTGTACTAGTTTTAAAATAATATTCTCAACATCTTCACCTACATAACCAGCCTCTGTCAAACTTGTAGCATCTGCCATAGTGAAAGGAACATCTATTATTCTCGCTAATGATTGAGCTAATAGCGTCTTACCAGAACCAGTAGGCCCTATCAATAAGATGTTTGATTTAGAAAGCTCAACGTCATTTTTATTTTTTGATATATTACCTATACGTTTGTAATGATTATGAACTGCTACTGACAGAACTTTTTTGGCGTTATCTTGCCCTATAACATAATCATTTAAAACTTTATTTATTTCAGATGGTGCGGGTATTCCTTCTAATTTTTGATTAACTACGGATTTATTTTCCTCTTTAATAATATCCATACATAGTTCTACACATTCATCACATATAAATACTGTGGGTCCTGCTATTAATTTCTTTACTTCATGTTGACTTTTTCCACAAAAAGAACAATAGAGAGTATTTTTATTTTCGGATTTATCTTTAACCATAATTTAATTTACATAAATTTAATTGCATATTCAAGGTTTTAACTTTTTATTTGGTCTCTGTTATTTATAATCTCATCGATTACTCCAAATTTTTTTGCTTCTTCAGCCGTCATAAAATAATCCCTTTCTAGAGTTTTTCTTATTATTTCAACTTTCTGCTTTGTATGCTTTTCGTAAATTTTGTTTAACCTTTCTTTAATTTCAAGAATTTCTTTGGCATGTATTTCTATATCTGTGGCCTGACCAGAAAAACCTCCTGATGGTTGATGTAACATAATTCTTGAATTAGGTAGAGCAAATCTCATGCCAGTTGCCCCAGCTGCTAATAATAGCGATCCCATAGAGGCAGCTTGTCCTACACAAAGCGTTGAAACATTAGGCTTAATATATTGCATCGTGTCATAAACTCCTAATCCAGAAGTAACAATGCCTCCAGGGCTATTTATATACATATAAATATCCTTTTTAGGGTTCTCTGACTCTAAAAAAAGAAGTTGCGCGATTAATACACTTGCTACATCATCTGTGACTGGTCCCGTTAGAAATATTATTCTTTCTTTTAGCAGTCGAGAATAAATGTCGTAAGCTCTTTCTCCTCTATTAGATTGCTCCACCACCATTGGAATTAAAGAACTAGCATATTCTGTTATCTTATTTGTCATTTTTACCTTTCTTATTATTTTTATCATCAATAACTTTACCTGATACTTTGTTTAGTAATTCCTCAGAATTTATTTTTTCTTTCTTTATTTTTGCTTGAGCCTCAATAAACCTCATCACTTTGTCTTCAAATATTGGCCCTTTGATTGAATTCATGTAGTTAGGGTTTTGTTTATAATGTTCTATAACTTCTTTTTCTTTGCCTGGGTATTGCATACAAATTTTGGCTAATGCTGTTTCCATTTCTTTTTCAGTAACATTAATTTTATTTTTTATACCTATTTCTGAAATTATAAGGCCTATTTTTACTTTGTCCTCTGCTTCCTTTTTAATATTTTCATCTAAAGGTTTTTTCTTAGCAACCTGTTTATTTTGTATTTCACTTTTTATAACATCAATTTCTCTATTAACCAAAGTTTCAGGAAGAGAAAAAGAGTAAAGTTTAGTTAAATTATCAACAATAGATTTTTTTAAAGCATTAAAACTTAATTCATCAGAATATTTTTGTAATTCATTAGCAATTTTATTTCTTAAATCTTTAGAATCTGTAGATCCCGCTTTTTTTGCAAGTTCATTTTCATCATTTAGTTTTTTTCCTTCTAAAATATTATTGATTTTTATATTAAATTTAACCTTTTTACCTTGCAAATCTTTTCTATCGTAATTTTCTGGAAATGTCATATCAAACTCTATATCGTCTCCAGTAGACTTGCCGGTAAGATTTTTTTCAAATTCTGGAAAAAAATTATTGTTACCTAAGTCTATAGGCTGCTTATCAGCAGACCCTCCATCAAATAAACTACCGTCAATAAAACCTTTGTAACTTATAACCAACCTGTCTCCAGATTTAGAAACTCTATTTGTGCTTAGTTCATTGTAATCTTTGTAATCATTAAATAGATTATCAATAACTTTATCTATATCTTTTTTTTCTACGATTGATACATATTTTTTTAATTCAAGTGAGCTAAATTCTTTCAATTTTATCTCTGGTAGAATTTCAAATTCATATTCAGCTTCAAGGTCTTCTTTGGAATCTATTTTGGATAGCAAGGTAACTTTTGGTTGTGCTGCTAATCTATATTTTTTTTCTTCAAATTTTCTATTACCCTCCTCTTGAATTACTTTTTCAGTTACTTTTGACATAACGTCTTTTTGATATCTGTTCTTAACAAAAGAAATCGGTACTTTGCCAGGCCTAAAACCGGAAATTTTTAGATTTTTAGAAAGATCTAAAAAATTTTCTTCCATTTTTTTTTCTATAACAGAAAAAGGTACTTTTATCTTAAATTTCTTTTTTAGAGAATTTATTTTGTTGTCTACCATTTTTAATTTTAATCCTTGATTAATTATCGCATAATTTTATCATAAATATCTATTATTATTTATTTAGTTAAAAATTTTTTTACAAGGCCATTTTTGGCTTATCGCTTTAGCAGCATGCAACCATGCTATTTGATTATCAAATTGCGGATTATTTTTTGAATACAGCAAAACTTCCCTAATTAAATCTTGTGTAGAAAATACATCAGATAGGTCTGCATATGTCATGCTTTCTTCTGGATTTATTTTTTCAGTTTCTAAACTCATACATCTGCTATTTAATGTTGTTGATAACGACATTATAAAATTCATACAAGTATTATATTTTTTTTTTCCTTCTAACATCTCTTTTTTGCTAACCTCGTTAGGATTAAAGCTTTCTTGTGTAATATTACAAGCATTCACTAAAAAAAACATAGGGTAATCATAAAAACTATTTGACCAAACTTTAATATTAAATAACGTCAAATTAACTAATAGAATTATACAAGTAGTTATTATATTTAATTTCATTTTTTCATATATACTTTATTTGGTGCGGCTGGAGGGACTTGAACCCCCACGGATTTCTCCACCAGAACCTAAATCTGGCGTGTCTGCCAATTTCACCACAGCCGCTAATTATTTAATAATAATTTAGCAAGTCTATCAATAATTGATTTAAAATCAATATTAGTATATTTATATACTTCTTCTAAATCACCTGATTTTCCAAATTTATTTACACCCATAGGGAAAATTTTGTGACCAAGCACTCCTCCTATCCAAGATAAAGAGCTTGAATGACCATCAATAATTGTAATTATTCCAGTTGTTTTATTACTAAAAGGTTTAAGTTTATTTTCAATTTGTGAAATATTACCTGAATACTTAGATTTTTCCCAATCTTTATAAAGCTTATCTGGAGATATTGCAATTAATAACCCTATATCTATTTCATCGTGATAAATTTCTTCAAGTGACTTTTCCACTTCTGCTATCATAACACCCGTACATATAATAATTATAGAATTTAAAGACTTTGGTTCTTTTAACCAATAACATCCATTTATGAGGTCTTTTTGCAATAATTTATCAATTTTCCTATTTGGTTGTAATAGTTTTTTAGTAGAAAGCCTAAAGTAAATAGAACTTCCTTCTTTATTTTGAATAAAGTTTAATGCCCAAAAAAATAAAAAATTAAATTCATCCGCATAACTCGGTTCGTAATATATTAAGTTAGGTTGAGAAATTCCTATATTTGGTGTAATTATAGACTGGTGAGCACCTCCCTCATGAGATAAAGTTATGCCAGAAGGAGTACCTATTAAAATAAACCTTGAATCAACATAAGTTGCATAGTTGAGTGCATCAAGACCTCTACCTATAAAAGTATCATAAATTGTTCCAATTGGAAGTAATCTTTTACCAAATAACTTATCACTTATACCCAAAGAAGCTAATAATAAAAAAAGGTTGTTTTCCGCTATTCCAAGCTCAATGTGTTGGCCATTAGGCAAATATTTCCATTTTTGCGCAGAAGACACTTTTTTTTCTCTGAAAATATCACTTTTTAAATTTGTATTAAATATATTTTTCTGGTTAACCCATCCCCCTAGGTTAGTTGAAACCGTTACATCTGGAGAAGTAGTTACTATTCTTTTACTAAAATCATTGTCCATTTTGCCTATTTCATTCATAATTTTACCAAAACATTCTTGAGTACTAGTAAAATTGTTAAAAGTTATGTTTAACGGCATTACTTTCAATATATTCTCATCAAGTTCTCTTTTAATTTTTGATAATGGGTTTGAGTTTATGATTGCATTAAAATCACTAATATTTAAATTTAAACCTTCTACTTTATCCCACTCTTTTCCTTTTCTAATACCCATTTTTTTTTGATAATCATTAAACTGTTTTAAATTCATGATGCCAGAATGATTATCTTTGTGTCCAGCTAAAGGCAAACCAAAACCTTTAACAGTATAACAAATAAAACAAGTAGGTTTATCACTGTTTATATGTTTAAAAAAAACCTCTTCTAAAGATTCTGCATCATGCCCTGCTAGATTGGTCATTAATTCTTGTAAATCTTTATCATTAAAACCTTCTAATAAACTAATTACATTTTTTTCATTTTTAAATTCCTCTAATAAAGTTTTTCTCCACTCAGCCCCTCCTTGAAATGTAAGAGCAGAAAATAAATCATTCGGGCAATCATCTATCCATTTAAGTAACTTTCTTCCTTCTTTTAAGTTTTTTAAACTATTTAATTTTTCACCATATTTAAGAATTTCTACATTCCAATCCATTAACTTAAAAAGACTGATAATTTTTTCAAAAAGCCTTTCATGCACAATGCCATCTAAAGATTGTCTATTATAATCTACTATCCACCAACAGTTTCTAAGGTTATGTTTAGCTCCTTCAAGTAATGCCTCATAAATATTACCTTCGTCTAACTCAGCGTCACCGAAGATAGCAATCATTTTGCTCTGTGGAATTTTTAAAAGTTTGTTTTCATTTAGGAAGTCTTGAGTAAAAGAGCTAAATATTGTCATTGCTCCTCCCAAGCCTACTGAACCAGTTGAAAAGTCAACATCACAAAAATCCTTAGTTTTAGATGGGTAAGCTTGAGCACCATTTAGTTTTCTAAAATTTTTTAAGTTATTTACTGTCTGATTGCCTAATAAATATTGGATTGCATGAAAAACAGGACTTGCATGAGGCTTAATCGCAATTCTATCATACTTTTTTAAAACTTTAAAATATAATACTATTAATATAGAAACTACAGATGCACAAGAAGCTTGGTGTCCTCCAACTTTTAAATCATCATTTTTTTTTCTAACATTATTAGCATAATGAATAATATAATTAGAAAGCCAAGATACCTTCTTCTCAATTTCTATCAAATTTAAATTTTTATTATTAATTTGTCTTAACAAAACTTTACTTATTTTATTTACTTATTATGAGTATATATTATATTTATTTTTTTAATATAGAAATTTAGTATGTTATAAGTGAAAAAATGTTGAAGTATTTGATTATTATATTTTCTTTAGTCATAGTAGGTTGTGCTAGTCAATCCGCTAAAATGGCACATCAAATAGAAAAAAACCCTAAAAATAATTTTATTGCCACTGACAATGTTGCTTGTAAAAAAATGATAGCAAAATCAGAAGATCAAGATTTAATATTTAATACAAGATTAATAGCATCTCCTATTATTGGTATTATTGGGATTTTTGCTGCTCCAGCTATTCTTGCAGCTAATGCTTCCTTTGACTTTAAAGATCGCTTTACTGCTTCTGAAATGAGCAAAGCTTGTGGAGGTAGTGGAATAGATACAACAAAAATTGTTGGGGATGTTGCAATTAATGGCTCAATAGGTGTTATTCTACAGGGGACTAATCTATCGATTTATCCTGGAGGAGAACAAATACCTGTAAGTAGTGCTGCTGAAGCTGCAACAAATTAAACATTATGATTAGGTATTTAATCTTTTTAGTTTTCATTTCTTTTGCAGGACTGACCGCAGAAGATAACGACAATAGTCATATTAAATATGAAATACAATACGAACATGACCCTATGAGACCTTATTTATCTAGTGACAAGTTAGCATTAGATACAGAACATAAATATGCCAGATGTATAAGGCTTCAAATGGGCGGTTATTGGGATGAAATAGCTAAATTATACCTTATAATCGCAAATAGAGGACACCCTACTGCTCAGCTTCATTTAGGAAAACAATATGTTCATGGCAATGGAGTAGAAGAAAGTTACATAAAAGCTTATAAATGGTTTAGTTTGTCAGATACTTCAATAGGAAAGCATTTCATAAAAATAATATCAGAAAATATGACAAAAAAAGAAATTGAAGAGGCTAAACTACTAATTAAGAACTTTAAGCCCCTATACGAATAATTTAGTATTTACAAAATTTTTCTATTTGCTCTCTATCAGTTTTAAGCTTATTAATATTTGACTTTTTGTTTTCGTATCCTAAAGCCAAACCACAGTGTACTGTAAAATTATCTTTTAATTTAAGTAACTTGTTTACTTTTTTGTACATCAAACCCCATGCTGCTTGCGGACAAGTATGCAAACCATAATTCCTTGCCAATAAACAAATGTTTTGAATAAACATTCCATAGTCTAACCAACTCATCCAGCCTAAGTCTTTTTCAATAGAAAATATTAATCCTACAGGAGCCCCAAAAAACTCATAATTTAGTGCATGAAAGTTTTTGGTTTTTTCATAGTCTCCTTTTTTAATATTTAAAATTTGATATAAATCCCACCCTACTTTTCTTCTTCGACTTATGTAAGGTTCCCTATATTTCTCCATGTAATTAATTCTTTCTAATGTGAGGTTCTCAGAATTTTTTAAAAATTCTTTTTTTGTTTTATCAGTAAACTTTTTAAGTCTAGAATCTTTTAAAACATGCACATTCCATGGTTGAGTGTTACTACCGCTAGGGGCCGAAGAGGCCAATTTTAAAATTTCATTTATAACCTTTATGCTTACTTTTCTCTTAGTATAACTTCTTACGCTTTTTCTGGAAGTTATTGCATCTACTAATGTAATCATAAAAACTCTATTTTAATACTTGAATAATTATAAAAGAATTATCATATTTTTAATATTGAGGATATTAAAATGAATAAACAAAATTATGAATTTCAAGCTGAAGTAGGTAAAATACTAAATATAGTTGCCAATTCTCTTTACAGCGATAAAGAGATTTTTATTAGAGAGTATATTTCAAATGCCTCGGACGCATGCGATAAACTTAGATATGAGCAAATAAAAAACCCATCATTGATGAAAAAAGCCGAAGAATTTAAGATCACAATTTCTACAGATAAGAAAAATAACTTAATTGAGGTAAGTGATAATGGTATAGGAATGACTAAAGAAGACTTAATTAAATCTTTAGGTACAATAGCTAAGTCAGGCACTGAAGAATTTATTAAAAAGATGGAAAAGGAAAAAAATAAAGATATAGAACAAATAGGAAAGTTTGGAGTTGGCTTTTATTCTGGTTTCATGGTTTCAGATAAAATTAAAGTATTATCAAAAAAAGCCGGGCAAAATGATAGTTGGCAGTGGAGTTCTGATGGCAAAGGTAATTTTGATATAGAAAAGGTTGATAAAAAAGATCATGGCACTGTAGTGCAACTTTTTTTAAACCCGAAAGAAAAGGAATATTCAGAAAAAATTAGACTTGAGAATATAATAAAAAAATATTCTGATCATATATCTCACCCTGTATACATGATTGAAAAAAGTGCAAAAGAAGAAAATATAGAAAAAGTTAATAAAGGTTCTGCAATATGGAACAAAGATAAAAAAGATATAAAAAAAGAAGAATATGAAGAGTTTTATACAGCTGTAGGACCGAACTACGATAAACCTTGGAAAGTGCTGCACAATAAAATAGAAGGTAATTTAAATTATACAAATTTAATTTTTATTCCTACAGAAAAACCTTTTGATATGTTGAGTGCTGAAAAAGTCTCAAACTTAAAGCTTTACATAAAGAAAGTGTTCATCACTGATAATTTAGAAAACATATTACCAAAATATTTAAGGTTTGTTTCTGGTATAATTGACTCTGAAGATATATCTTTAAATATCAGCAGAGAAATGCTACAAAATGATCCTACTGTCAATAAAATCAAGTCTCACCTTACAAAGAAAATATTGAGTGAGTTAAAAAGTGAACTAAAAAAATCTAAGGAAAATTATATAAAATTTTGGGAAAATTTTGGATCAGTTTTAAAAGAAGGAATACATGAAGATTTTACTAATAAAGAGAATATATTAGAAATTTCATTATTCTACTCAAGTAAAACAAAAGAGTTAATTACAGTGGAAGAGTATTTAGAAAATAAAAATAAAGATCAGAACGAAATTTATTATATAAGCGGAGAAAACATTGATAATTTAGTTAACAGCCCTCAAATGGAAACTTTTTTAAAGAATGACATAGAAGTTCTCTTGTTCATTGATCCCGTTG
>NZIN01000001.1 GCA_002689905.1 Rickettsiales bacterium | reverse complement strand
CTTTACCGTTTTCAAGCCAGAGTGTTTTGTCATAGTGAGGAACATAAGACTGCTGGGTCCAGTTGTCGCCGCCGGAAAAAGGCATGGTTACCGTTTGTTTAAAGCCACGGTTTATCGGCAGCAATGATGGGTCGGCATAGCCCAGATGCCATTTTCCAGACATTGCTGTGTCGTAGCCCGCATCATTCAAGAGCCTCGCGATCGTGATGACATTGTGATTGAGGGTGCCGCGATAAAACGGCGAGTGGGCTTGCTCGGGTGTCAGCGCTTCACTGATGTTAGCGACACCGGCGCGATGGCTGTCCACACCGGTTAACAGCATGGCTCGGGTGGGCGCGCAGCTGGCTGTCGTATAAAAACTGCTGAAGCGCAACCCGTTATTTGCAAGCTGATCCAGGTTGGGGGTGCTGATTTCACTGCCATAGGAGCCGATGTCTGAATAGCCCAGATCGTCAGCAAGGATCAGCAGAATATTGGGTCTGTGATCAATGCCCGCCTCGGCGCCAACGCAGCTTACCCAGCCCAAACTTAACAGCAGGAAGATGGCGTCCCTGTACCCGGCGAGCCATGACCTAATGCACAAAATTGTTGTCATCGGTAGATGCGCTGTACCAGATAGGCGACGACCATGCTCGCTCCTGGATAGTCGCCGGTAAATCGGGGCGAGGTTTTTCTCCAGATCGAATAGCATCCCACGTCGACCAGCGGCACACCGGGTTTTCCAGTACGCGAACGTAATAAAAGGCTTCTTGCCCTGGCACAAAATCAGGATCTTGCCATAATGTTTGGAGCTCGCTCGCGCCTACATTGGCGGTTCTTGAACAGTCATCTAGGTTCACTTTTGCGCCGTTATCAGGGCAACGGTGGGTATCTGTATCGACACTCAGGCCGTCAGAGCAAGCGACATCATAAATCTGCTCCCGATGTTCGCCGTCTTGAAGCCAGCCTTTAATAATTTGAACACGTTGTAGTTTTGCTGTGTTGGGATCTTGCACCGCCCAGGTTAAAAATGTGGGCCGACGGTCCGCGTCGACAGGCAATGTGCCGCCCATGGTGACGCCGGATTCGTATGCGGTACTGATTAATTCTCGGCTGGTTAACGCCACCTTATCGAGCTCGTAACCGGCAAAGAAACGTACCTTGATGCGAGTACCGCTTGTGGCGAAGGTCTCCTTGCGGCGCAGCGCGTCGTAGATGGCTTCACGGGTATTCTCCTCTGCCCACACTCCGGCAATGCCAGAGGCGCCCCAGAACTTGTAGCCAGGAAAGTTAAGGTAGGTTTGGCCATCAACCTCCTCGACCATGTCAGGCATCCCAAGTTTAATCAGAGTGCCGTAGAGAAAGCTTGCGGGAATTGAGCCCCTCCTTTCCGGGGTGGCGTCCATTATGCTGACTTTGCCGAAGTAATTGTCCTCTTCCAATGGCGCCGCTGCCGTATGTGTGTCGCTGGAACCGATGACGCCGAACTTGTAGGGGTTGGCGTTATTGTTTGCCGCAGTGGCAAGACCCCGTTGCCACGCATCGCGTACGTAGCTACCCGGGGCAACGCTGGGCAAGGCTGTGGCAACGCGCAGGGGGTAGATTTCGAAATTGGCCCACTCGTCGTTAGGTGACAGTAATGGGTGAGTGTCGGACGTGCCCTTGATCTGTGTGATTTCGACCAGAGGTTCATTGCGCATGCGCTGTTCGGCGTATTCCTGGTCGATGGTGTTCCCGGCCCAATCAGTAAACGCGAACATCGCGCCGTTGGAACCGTTGCTGTTGTGGGGAATCGCCAGGCTTTCTATGCCTTGCTCGCGCAGGTCGTCCATCCAGTTCCAAAGTCCCTCGGGATTGATACTGTTCAATCGGGAGAAAGGCACCGCGGGTAGCTTGTCTGTACCGCGAAAGACGACATTACGGTGAAGGTTCCCTAACTCCTCGGTAGAGGGGGTGTATTCATAGGCTGCAAAGGTGGTGAACTGACCAGGCCGGTAAGCTTCGTTTGCCGCTTCAACGGTTTTGACCCACGCGGAATTGCTGACACTGTTGATAACATCGCTGTTGAAGGTTCCATCGAGCAGGTTGGCGACAACATCACTGCGGAAATTGTTGAAGATAAGGTTTCTTTTTACGATATCGAACAAGCCGCCATCGACCGAGTCATTGATGCCGTGATAGGACTTTGATAGCTCGTATTCTGAGAATGCCGTGTTGGTGTCTGCCGCCTCGTTAATCAGTCCCAGCATCTGCGCATGGTCCGTCACCGCGTAGAAATCCAGCGGCTGTGCCAGTTGTACTTCAAATCCGCTGGGGTGCATGATTGCCTCGCCCTGCGCGTAGCGATAGGCGTCCGCCGGTGTGGCCGTGGTGCCAAAGCCAGCGGCATCAAATGAGAGAGCTGTATGTACGTGCAGGTCGCCGAAGTAAGCATTTCGATCCGCATTGAACTGTCGGCCATCTGCATTAATCTCGGGCAGTGCGGGAAATGAGATGATCTCATTATCCGCGGGAATAACTGTGTTCGTAGTGCGAAGATACTGATTCGCTTCATGGCGCTTTTGCGCCTGGTCGCCGGAACAGGCGCTGATTAATGCAATAGCCGTTAACACAGCAGAACTGTAAATCACTCGAAAGAACATGAAATCCCTCTGCCTGTTTTCTTCTGCTCGTTTGTGTGTCGTATCCGTTGGGTGCGAAATTCTATTGGGTTCTGCAGGCGTTGTTTTTTCGGAAAGGCCTTAGCATCCGGCTGAGGGCCTATCGTCCACAGCCCAGAGCCCAGAGCCCAGAGCCCAGAGCCCAGAGCCCACAGCCCGCACCAGCGACCAGCGACCAGTATATGAGGCTTGGCCTACCGCCCATGTATCATTTGCGGACAGCGAATCTATCCATCAGAAGTCGACAGGCGTAATGGCCAGCGCAAGCGGTGAAACTGAAGAGCGTCCGAAAACGATACATAGCTTTTGGTCCCAGTGATTATGATTTCTCTCTTAATAAGAGTAGAGACAAAATGAAATCAAGATCGATAAGAGTTCTGACTGCCCTGGTAGTGGCCTTAGCTGTAGCTGGTGGCAGTTACTGGCAGATCAATTTCAATAAAGACTGGCGCCAACAATATGCCTACACAAAAGGTGTGGACGCACTGATTTACGCTTTTCCCTATTATTTGAACACAGTGCTGCGCTACAAGTGGAGTCAGCTTGAAGCGCCAGAGGGTCAGCAAGTGCCGCTGGACGCGGTAAACAAGTTTTGGCATGCGACGTTTGTCGATCCTAAAAACTATCGCGACGGCGGCGCCCCGAATGCTGATACGCTCTACTCACCAGCCTGGGTATACGCCAAAGAACAGCCGATCATTATTACAGTTCCGGAGATTCCGGGTCATCGATATTTTGCGATTGAACTGGCGGGTTTTGATTCAGACAACTTTGCTTATATCAGCAAGCGCCTCCACGGCAACGGTGGCGGAAACTACGCCATCGTGCCGCCAGATTGGCATGGAAACTTACCAGACGACGTGGAGTTCGTAGCCCATAATCCGACGCCATGGTTCTACGCCATGGCCAGAATTTATGCTGACTTCAATGACCCCAGTGATCAGGTAGAGGTAGCGGCAATCCAGTCAAAAATGCGGATTGTTGGCTTGAGCGACTGGGGTAAAGCCAATCCACCCAGGCCTGCGCACCCACCTGTTCCCGATGTCGGCGATCTGAGTGAAGTACTAATTGAAACTGATGTCGTGAGTTACATCAAAAAAATGGTGATGTCTGACCCTATGTCTTTCTGGAATAACGTCAATCGCGCGATGACCGTTAATGGTGTACCGGAGCGTGATGAGCGCTATTTGAAAGATTGGGCTGATTTACATATTGGTCCGGATCAGGATGTATCCCAGGCTGAGGACAATGAGAAAGCCGGCTTAGCCAAGGCGGTGTTCGGTGGCATCATGATCATGCGCGCCTATGCCACCCCTGAAGAGAAAAGGGTCAACGGTTGGGGTGTGCCACCAGTGGGCTTCGGGCGCTCCGGCGTTCACGGAAATTTTTATATACGCGGAGCTATTCAGTCGATGCGGGGCATCGTCGCCAATGATGCAGAGGAAGCCATGTATATGGGCAGGGATAAAGATCAGAACGGCGACAGCATTACCAGCAAACATACTTACGAACTCCACTTCCCGCCTGGACAAACTCCGCCGGCAAGATATTTCTGGTCACTCACAGTTTACGACCAGGACGCCAACCTGATGCTCAACGACTATGACCGCTATGCCATCAGCGGTAACTCAGAGGACTTGATCTACGAAGACGATGGCAGCCTGCGGATTTTGATTGGTGGCGAACCGCCTGAGGGAATGGTTGGCAACTGGTTGCCGGCGGGTGAGTCCTACACTCGAGTTACATTGAGAGTATACGGTCCAGAGAAAGCAATGATTGAGCGAAGCTGGAAACCGCCCCAGTTGAAGCGGCTCTAACGAAACCGCGCAGTGCAAATAGTCTCGAGTATGACAATGAAAACACGATTGACGGGAACATTGCAGGAACGCACCGGGTCTTCGCCGACCTGGATCGACTTAACCCGAGATTAACCCATGTCAGTATTTGCCAGTTTGAAAGAAGTCATCAGGGTGTTGAACGAGATACGGCAGTCTCGTGCGGCCATTGGCTTCAAACTGCCCGCACTCGACGAGGCGATTTCCCTTGGGGTGATCTTTGAAGAGTCGGTCCGTAGGCACGGTAACTTGCTTGCCCTGGAGTTCGAGGGGCGCAGCTGGACGTACACGCAGCTGAACCAGGAAGTCAATCGGCTGGCGCATCTATTAAAGGCGCAGGGTGTGAAGCAAGGCGAGGGTGTCGCCCTGTTCATGGAAAATCGGGCCGAGTTTGTCATCTCGTTGTTGGCCCTTGTCAAGATTGGTGCCCCAGCGGCACTCATCAACAATAGCCTGGGCGGTGAAGCCCTGGTGCACTGTTGTAAAGTGACCGACGCCAAACACTGTATTGTAGGTGACGAGCGTGCCGATGTCCTGGCGCCCGAGTTGCCTGGCTTGCCTTTTGGCCAGGGTCATGGGTCTTGCTTCTGGATGAAAGACGCTGTGGATCGCAAAGCCCCCGACTGGGCGATGGATGCTAGTCAGGCCATGCAGGGGCATGCTGATCTAGGCCTGCCAGAAACTCCGGGTATCCTCGCCGGTGATGTGGCGCTGTACATTTTCACTTCCGGTACAACGGGCCTACCCAAGGCCGCAACATACAAGCACCAGCGCCTGGTCACTGCCGCCAATCTGTTGGGCAAACTTACCCTGCGACCCAAACCAGGAGACCGGCTGTACCTTTGCTTACCGATCTACCATATCACCGGCCTGGGACCCGGTTTGTGCGGTTTTATCGCCGCTGGCGGCACGGTTTGCCTGCGTCGTACTTTCTCAGCCGGCAAGTTCTGGAGTGAGGTACAGGCCTGGCAGACCAATAGTTTCGTGTACGTGGGAGAGTTGTGTCGTTATCTGGTGACACAGGCTCCCACTGACGCCGAGAAAAACAACCCCCTGCAGAAGATGGTGGGTAACGGATTAAGGCCAGACGTATGGGATGAGTTCAAGTCCCGCTTTGACGTGGATCGCATTTGCGAGGTTTACGGTTCCAGTGAAGGCAATGTCACTTTTCTTAATCTTCTGAATAAGGACCGCACTATTGGCACCACCTCGGTCGAGGTTGCATTGGTCAAGTACGATGTGAATGAAGAAGCCATTGTGCGGGACGATGCTGGACTTTGTGAGCTGGCCAAGTCCGGTGAGCCGGGGCTGTTGCTTGGGAAAATCACTGACATAACGCCGTTCGATGGTTACACCGATGCGGAGGCGACCAACAACAAGATCATTGAGAACGTGAAGGAAGCTGGTGCTCGTTGGTTTAATACCGGCGATCTTGTGCGCGAAATCAATGTTGGCTTTGCCATGGGCCTCAAGCACTACCAGTTTGTCGATCGTACCGGCGACACCTTTCGTTGGCGTGCTGAAAATGTGTCAACCAATGAGGTGGGGGAGGTACTGAATTCCCACCCGCAGATCAATATGGCGAATGTCTATGGCGTAGAAGTACCCGGCACCGAGGGCAGAGCGGGGATGGTCGCCTTTACCCTTGATGCTGATTCCGACTTTGACTTGGACGGTTTTCGCGCGCTGGTGGATGCCCGGTTGCCCGACTATGCTCGGCCAGTGTTCGTGCGCCTGCAGCAGGAGACTGAAACCACCGTGACCTTTAAGCTGCTGAAGGGGAAGCTGCGCGAGCAAGCCTATCACCTGGACAAGCTGGGTAAAGACCGCGTGTATGTGCGTCACCCTCGCAGCGGTGAATATCGGGTGCTGGATGCTGATTTTTATCAGAAAATTCTGGCGGCTGAGGCGGGTTACTAGGAGGAGAGGCTCAGCCTGGTCCCGCATGCAACAGACATACACCGACTAGCCGTCTCCATAATTATTGGCCAATAGACTCCCGACATGCTTGAACCAGAGAATAATCCCACCGCCTCCTACTTCGTTGACCCGCCGCGCCTGCTCCGTTTTTTCCTGTCAAAGCGATTTAGCCGATTTGCAAACGCCCAATGGAGAGCGAAGAAGCGAGCAGCAGAAGAGAAGAAACGCAAGGCCGGGGGGCGACCTCACGTAGTGGAGTATTTCCACCAGGTGGACGATCCCTATTCGCACCTGATGGCGCAGGTAGTTGCGCAGTTTGCCGAACGTTATGACATCGAGGTTGTGCCGCATCTTATCCGCGCAACCGGCGGCCGCAGTCAGCCTGAGGATGAAAAGCTGGCGGTTTGGGCTCGCCGTGACTGCGGATTGATTGCGCAGCACTATGGTTTGAGCTTTCCCGATGATGCTGGCGTGGTGCCTGAGCCTGAATTGCAGCAGGTGGCTAATCGAGCGCTGACGAAACTTGGGCCGAAGGATTTTCTAAATCAGGTTGAAGGCATTAGCACCAGCTTGTGGTCAGGTGGGCCTATCGATTGGGGTGACGTGACTGCGCAAGAAGCTGAAGCGGCTCTGGAGGCAGGGTCTGCGCGCCTGGCGGAGTTGCACCACTATTCAGGCGCAATGCTCTACTATGCTGGCGAGTGGTACTGGGGCGTTGACCGGCTGTTTCACCTGGAGGAGCGCCTGCGTGAATTGAGTGTGTGTAAAGAGCCAGGTCAGCCCTATATTGCACCGCGGCCTGAACTGGATGTTGCGGGTATTGATGCCAGCGGGCTGCATTTGCATTTCTTCCCCTCTCTGAACAGTCCCTATTCCGCGATGATTTTTGATAAGACCATCGAGCTCAGTCGGGCGTGCAAGATAAACCTCCACCACAAGCCTGTTCTGCCCATGGTGATGCGGGGGGTTCCTGCCACGCCAGCGAAAGCAAACTATATATTCTTTGATGTGAAGCGCGAGAGCGAATTTTTGGGGGTGCCTTTTGGAAACGCGGTAATAACGATCGGCGAGCCTACCCGGCAGTCCTACTCACTAATGCCCTGGGCCAAGTCGCTCGGGAAGGATACAGAGCTGCTAAGTGCCTTGATGCGCTATGCCTTCGCAGAAGGCAAGGGTTTACACAAAAAGATGAATATCAAACGAGCGGTAGAAGAGGTAGGGCTGAATTGGTCTGAGGCTCTGAAGCACCTTGGTGGTGAAGATTGGAAGCCGTTCATAGAAAAACACCAGGATGAAATGGTGGAGGGCATGGGGCTGTGGGGGGTGCCTTCCTATCGCCTTTGTGGTCCCGAGGGTGAGCCTGACCTGGAAGTTTGGGGGCAGGACCGCTTGTGGTTGGTAGCGGCAGAAATTCGCCGTCGTGCCTCGCTTTAGTGTAGCTCCAAACTGAGCCCTTTTATTACAACGGATTGATGATGACTGATTTGAGACTCGTAGGCAGCTCGGTATCCCCGTATACGCGTAAAGTGCGCGCGCTTTTACGTTATCGGCGCATTCCTTATCAATTCGTCAGGGCAGGGGGGGTAGAGTCAAAAGCACTTCCGCCTGCACCGCTGCCACTTATTCCCTATGTTGTATTACCAGATCACAACGGTGAGTTGACGGAGGCGGTGGTCGATACAACGCCTATTATCAATCGCCTGGAGGACGGCTACCCGGAGCGCGCTGTGCGGCCAAAGGATCCGGCACTGGCCGTGATCGACGCGTTGCTGGAGGAGTTTGGCGACGAGTGGCTGGCCAAATGTATGTTTCATTTTCGTTGGTCAAAGCCAGCGGACATACAGACCTCGTCGTCCTATCTGGCCTATGCCATGAATATGACAAGCACACGGGAGCAGGCGGAGGCGTTTGCCGGCATGTTTGCCGAGCGGCAGATTTCGCGGATTGGTGTGGTCGGGTCGAATGAAACAACCGGCTCTCTTATCGAAGAAAGCTGGGAACGCTATCTGGACGTGTTTGATCGTCATCTCCAGAACCAGCCGTGATCGTATCCCCCTGGGCACCACCGGTGATGTTTAAGCCCTCTGTTTGACCTGTTAAATCTATCACTGTAGCAGTCGAAGCTAAATTAATAGCATCGATACTTTGAAGTTTTGCATCTGTATTAAAACTATGTGAACCACTTGATAAAGTTAGAGTATCTGTTCCGTCTCCTCCATCAATGGTATCACCATTCGCTGCACCAGCAGCTGAAACAGTTATGATATCATCACCTTTTCCAGCATTAATGATGTCATTACCACCTCGACCGTCGATCGTATCCGCTCCATCACCACCATTAATGGTATCATTGTTT
>NZIN01000057.1 GCA_002689905.1 Rickettsiales bacterium | reverse complement strand
CCAATTGAAAATATTTTTATTAACCCAACAGGAAATTTTGTAATTGGAGGCCCAGATGGAGACGCTGGATTAACTGGGAGAAAAATAGTAGTTGATACTTACGGAGGAGTATGCCCCCATGGTGGAGGAGCCTTCTCAGGGAAAGATCCATCAAAGGTTGATAGATCAGGAGCATATGCTGCTAGATATATAGCAAAAAATGTAGTTGCAGCGGAACTTGCAGATAAATGTACTATTCAATTAGCATATATTATAGGTATAGCAGATCCAATTTCTATTTACATTGATATGCATGGAACAGAAAAAATAAACTCACAAACTTTAATTGACAAGATTAGAGATATCTTTGATTTAAAACCTGCAGGAATTAGAAATATGCTTAATTTAGATAATCCTATTTATCAAAAAACTGCTTCCTTTGGTCATTTTGGTAGAAAGCACACTGAAAGTGGTTTTTTCACTTGGGAGAAACTTGATAAGATTAATGACCTTAAGGCATTATTATAGTTAATAAGAAATTTCATTATCATGGAAGAAGAATTGGTTCAAAGTTAAGTGATAGAAAAAAAACACTTCTTAAAAATATTTTACCTCAACTTGAATTGAATGAAAAAAACACAAGTCAGTTCTTTGAAAAAGTAAATAATGAAAATATTAAGGTAAGCCTGGAAATAGGCTTTGGTTCCGGAGAAAATCTACTCAATTTAATAAGCAAAAATGAAGAAAGATTTTATTTTATAGGTTGTGAGCCTTATTTAAATGGGATGGCTTCATTTTTAGGAAACCTTAAAGAAAAAGATTATTTTAAAGTACGTGTTTTTAAAAATGATGTTAGAGAACTAATAAGTATTTGCCCAAAAGAGATTTTAAGTGAAATATTTATTTTATTTCCTGACCCGTGGCCAAAGTCGAGGCACGAAAAAAGAAGAATAATAAATTATGAAAATATTACTTTATTATTATCTTGTCTTAAACCAAATGGAAAAATTTATATAGCTACAGATGTGAAAAATTATTTTGATTCAATAAAGTATTTATTTAAAAGGCTTAAAAATGTTAAAATTTTAAATAAAAGTAGTTTAAGTTTTAAACCAATTAATATTATAAGTACGAGGTATGAAAAAAAAGCTTTAGCTGATAAAAAGAAACCTTTTTACATTGAAGTAAAAAAAATTCTGGATTAAAAGAAAAAAGTATTTTAATTTATAATAATCTATTAATAGTGTAGCATAGACAATTTAAAAATTATGCAATATGTTATACTAAACTACTCAAGTTGTTAATTATTTATGAGAAACATATAGTTTAACTTAATTAGAAACTAGGTAAATGGGCGAGAGGAATATATGAACGAAACAGAAGAATTATCAGTAGTAAGACCTGAGCTTTTGCAAATAGCTGAGGCTGTAGCTAGAGATAAATCTATTGATCAAGATTTAGTAGTAGAGGCTATGGAAGAAGCTATTCAGTCGGCAGCTAAAAAAAAGTATGGAAACGAGCTACAAATAAAAGCAGAGATAGATAGAAAGTCCGGAGAAATCAAATTGAGTAGGGTCTTGCAAGTAGTTGATGCAGTGGAAGTAGCTGCAGAACAGATCACTTTAGAGCAAAGTAAATTTATAGATGAAAAAGCTTCTATAGGAGATACGATTTATGACCCGCTACCACCGATTGATTTTGGTAGAGTAGCAGCACAAACAGCAAAACAAGTAATTGTTCAAAAAGTCAAAGAGGCTGATAAAGAAAGACAGTATGAAGAGTTTAAGGATAAGACAGGTCAGATAATAAGTGGGATAGTAAAGAGAGTAGAGTATGGAAATATATATTTAGACTTGGGAAAAGCAGAAGCTTACATGAGAAAAGATGACACTATTCCTAGAGAAGTTTTTAGGCCTGGAGATAGAACTAGAGCTTTTATTACTGACGTGAAAAAAGATATAAATGGTCCGCAAATTTATTTATCCAGAACCTGTAATGAATTTATGGCTTCATTATTTACACAAGAGGTTCCGGAAATATATGATGGTATTATTTCCATTAAATCCGTAGCTAGAGATCCAGGAAGTAGAGCAAAAATAGCGGTAATATCTAATGATAAAACTATTGATCCAGTAGGAGCTTGCGTAGGTATGAGAGGAAGTAGGGTTCAGGCAGTAGTTAATGAATTACAAGGAGAAAAAATTGATATCATACCTTGGTCAGAAGATGCTGCTTCATTTATTGTGAATACACTTTCTCCCGCTGAGGTGACTAAAGTTGTTTTAGATGAGGAAGTAAAAAAAGTAGAAGTAATAGTTCCAGATGATCAACTAAGTCTAGCAATAGGGAGAAAAGGTCAAAATGTAAGATTAGCNTCTCATGTTTCTAAATGGGAAATTTCTATTCTTACTGAGGGTGCAGAGTCTGAAAGAAGACAAAAAGAGACAAAAAAAGAAACNCAAGAATTAATNGATGCGTTAGTCATAGATGAAGTNATAGCTCATTTNCTTGTATCAGAGGGCTTTAAGAAAATTGAANCAGTTGCCTATGTNCCAATAGAGGAACTAAAATCTATTGAAGGGTTTGATGAAAAGTTAGCTGAAGAATTAAAAAATAGAGCTGTTACNTATTTAGAAGAGAAAGAGGAAGAATTAGAAAAGGANAGAATGGAATTAGGNGTTGAAGATANCTTAAAAGAAATTGATTTAATTGACCNAGAGATGCTGGTAATTNTAGGTAAAAATAATATTAAAACCAAAAATGACTTAGCAGATCTGGCCTCTGACGAATTATTAGAAATAGTAGGTAATAAACTTCAAGGAATAGATGAAGCAAATAAAATAATTATGAAAGCAAGAGAAGATTGGTTTCAAGATGAAACCTAGATATATAAATATTAAGGCAAATTATGGAAAAAAAGAAACTAGGATTATCTGGTAAAACTAAATTAGAACTAAGTAAGACAGTCAGAGGTGGAACTGTAAGACAGTCATTTAGTCACGGCCGCGTAAAATCAGTNGAAGTNGAAGTTAAAAAAGTTAGAACTTTTAAGAAAAATAGTTCTGATCAANCAAATANNGTAGAAGAAACTANAAGCTTATTAAAAGATAATNATTTANCANTTNATAANAAAGAAGAAGAACAAANACCTTTNTCTAAATCNAATAAGGATAGATTGCAANAATTAAAAGAGGATGCACAAANTGTTAGGATAGCNAGAGAAAATAAAATTTCATCNACTGATGAGAAAAAAACTATNGAAAAGTTTGTTNCAGANAATAAANCNACAAAAGAAATTAATTCAAAGAATGANAATANTATTAAAATAGATAAAAATGCAAANACTGAATTAGATAAAAAATTAAATGTTANTAAAGAAGATGAAAAGAATAAAAAAACAGGNAANAAGAAAAATAGAGCAGATTTAAAGAAACAGCTATCTCTTGGAAAAGTAAATATCAGAAGACAAACTGGAAAAATTACAATTCAACAGGCNTATGATGATGANGAAAGGCAGAGAAGTCTCGCATCAATTAGAAGAGCCAGAGAGAAGGAAAAAAAAGCTTTAGAAAANAAAGATAAACCAGANANTAATNTTAATAAGCCAATAGTCAGAGAAGTTAAGATACCTGAAGTTATTACAGTTCAAGAATTAGCAAATAGAATGGCTTCNAGNGTAGCTGAAGTTATTAAAGTATTNATAGAAAATGATATAGCAGCAACGGCTAATCAATCTATTGATGCAGATACGGCAGAGTTAGTTGTGCTTGAGTTTGGGCATAAGCCAAAAAGAATNTCAGCNTCAGATATAGANTTGGGTCTGGATACAACAACAGATGAAAANGCTGANGCAGAAGAAAGNCCACCNATAGTAACTGTAATGGGTCATGTAGATCATGGAAAAACAACTCTTCTAGATGCTTTGAGAAANACCAATGTTGTGTCTAAAGAACAAGGGGGTATTACACAGCATATAGGTTCTTACCAAATAAATACTAAGAATAATAAAAAAATTACTTTTATAGATACTCCAGGGCATTCAGCNTTTAGTGGTATGAGAGCNAGAGGAGCAAAATTAACAGACATAGTNATATTAGTAGTAGCNGCNGATGATGGAGTAATGCCTCAGACAATAGAAGCAATTCAACATTCTNTAGCAGCTAAAGTTCCAATAATTGTTGCTGTAAATAAGATTGATGCTGCAGGAGCGGATAAAGATAAAATTATAAACGAATTGCTAAAGTATGACATTGTAGTGGAGAAGCTCGGNGGNGAAATTCCTTTAGTTGAAGTATCAGCATTAAAAAGAACTAACTTAGATGCATTAATTGAGAATATTCTCATTTTAGCAGAAGTATTGGAAATTAAAGCAAGCAATAGTCAACGTTCCGAAGGAACNATAATAGAATCTAAAAGAGAGCAGGGNAGAGGAGTTGTAGCGTCAATAATACAACAAAGAGGTGTTCTTAATAAAGGTGATATTGTTGTGGCAGGCTCTCAATGGGGNAAAATTAGAGCTATAATTGATGACAAGGGAAAAAACCTNAAGAAATTAATNCCTTCTGCTCCTGCCGAAATTTTGGGTTTAAATGATGTGCCTGTAGCAGGAGATGANATTATAGTTGTAGAAACTGAAAGTAGAGCAAGAGAAGTTAGTGAATATAGAAANTCTGTTATTCTTAAAGAAAGNACAAGTCTTTCAAGAGCTAATTCNATGGANAATATTTTAAAANGTATAAAATCAGGAGAAAAAAAATTACTAAATTTAGTTCTTAAGGCAGACACATTAGGTTCTAAAGAAGCTATCATAAATTCATTAGAAAAAATGGGTAATGATGAAGTAAGTGTTCAAGTTTTATTAGCAGGAGTAGGTGGAATTAATGAAACGGATGTTGCTTTGGCTACATCAAATGAAGCAATGATAGTAGGATTTAATGTAAGGGCTGATATAAATGCAAAAAGGTCTGCAAAACAACAAGGAATAGAAATAAAATACTATTCTATTATTTATGAAATATTTGATGAAATTAGAAATTTATTATCGGGATTACTAGATCCAACTGAAAAAGAAAAATTTTTAGGTTATGCCAAAATTAAAGAAGTTTTTAAAGTATCAAAAATAGGGAAAATTGCAGGTTGTTTAGTCACAGAAGGATCAATTAAGCGAAATACTAAACTTCGTATTTTAAGGGATAATGTTGTAATTCATTCAGGAGAATTAGATAATTTAAAAAGACATACTGATGAAGTTAAAGAAGTAAAAGAAGGATTAGAATGTGGTATATCAATTCAAAACTTTAGTGATATTCAGGTAGAGGATATGATAGAGTGTTATGAAATAGAAAAGACCCCTAGAAAGTTAGAGAGTTAAATAATTAGGTGATTTTTGAAACCTGTTAGTAATAGACTTCTTAGAGTTGGAGAAAATTTAAGGTCACTCTTATCAAAACATATATTATCTGGAGATTTATATATTAAGCATCTTAAAAATACTATAGTAACAATTACAGAAGTTAAGCCTTCTAAAGACCTTAAGTATGCTAAAGTTTATGTAAGTACTGTAGGAGGTAATGAAGAAAATGTTGCAAAAGCGTTAAATAGTAGCGCAAAATTATTGTCAAAATTAGTAGCCAAGGAAATAGAAACAAAGTATTCTCCAAAATTATCATTTTTTCCTGACCTTTCTCACAAAAAGGCTATTCATATAAATAAAATAATTAATGAATATGATAAAAATAAATGAAAATTCTGAAAAAAATGGATGGCTAAACATATACAAAGACCAAGGATATACATCCACCCATATCGTAAGGTCCATTAAAAAGATATTTAATTTGAGAAAGGTTGGTCATTATGGCACATTGGATCCATTAGCTTCAGGTATCCTACCTATAGCAATTGGCGAAGCAACAAAAACAATACAGTTTATTAATTATACAGTTAAGGCTTATACATTTGTAGTAAATTGGGGCAAAGAAACAGATACTTGTGACTCTGAAGGCAAAGTAATCAAAGAGACAAAAAAAAGACCTAACAAGGAGGCAATTAATAAGATTATAAATCAATATTTTACAGGTAAGATTTCTCAAAAACCACCATTATTTTCAGCAGTTAAGGTAGAGGGAAAAAGAGCTTATGAGTTAGCAAGAAAAAACATAAAATTTGAAATTAATTCAAGAGAGGTTGAAATCTTCGAGTTTAAATTATTAGATTCTAAAGATATTAATAAAACTAATTTTTTTGTAAGTTGTGGACCTGGTACATATGTAAGATCATTAGCAAGAGACTTAGCAAAAAAATTAGGAACATTAGGTTATGCATCTGAAATAGTTAGATTAAAGAATTCTTATTTCACAAAATCTAACTCATTGAATTATAAGAGTATTCGAAATATTAACAAAAATCAATTAGACAGCTTAATACTTCCAACAGAATACGCATTAAAAAATTATAAAGAAATAAAGTTAGAAAAAAAATACTCAGATATGATAAAAGATGGTAAGATGGTTTTTATGGATAAATACAATGATAATAATTTTGAAGATACTCTTATTTTAATTAAAAATGAAAGTAAATTAGTTTCTATTGCTAATTTAAAAAAAGGGTATATCATACCACGACGTAACTTTAATAATTAGGTTTTGGAGGAAAAGAGGACGATGAACGTCAATCAAAAAAAAGAAATAGTAGAAGAATTTGGAAAAAAAGAAAACGATACTGGGTCTACTGAAGTTCAAGTAGCCTTGTTAACTAAAAAAATTAACGAACTAAGTGAGCATTTCAAGACTCATAAAAAAGACCATCATTCTAGAAGAGGTCTTTTGGGCATGATTAATAATAGAAGAAAGTTGTTAAAATATCTGAAAGGAAAAAATGAAGAGGGCTATCAATCTTTGATAAAAAAACTCGGCCTAAGAAAATAATCTAAATATAAATTAAGGAAAAAAAATGTTTGAAATAACCAAAAAATCCATGCAATGGGGTGGAAGAGATTTAACTATTGAGACAGGTAAAATAGCTAGACAAGCTGACGGGGCTGTTGTAGTTACTTATGGTGAGACCCAGGTTTTAGCAACAGTAGTAGGAGTTAAGGAGAATGACGGTTCAAATGATTTTTTTCCTTTAACAGTTCATTACATCGAGAAATTTTATGCGGCAGGTAAAATACCAGGGGGATATCTTAAAAGAGAAGGTAGACCTAGCGATAAAGAAACTTTAACTTCAAGACTAATTGATAGACCTATTAGGCCTCTTTTCCCAGAAAATTTTAAAAATGAGGTGCAAGTAATTTGTCAGGTTATAAATTATGACAAAGAAAATAATGCTGATATTCCTGCAATAATCGCAGCATCTGCAGCTTTAACAATCTCAGGTATACCATTTTTAGGACCAATAGCCTCCACACGTGTAGCTAAAATAGATGATGAGTTTATTCTTAATCCAACTAATGAACAAGTTGAAGGAAGTGATTTAGATTTAGTTGTTGCTGGGACTAAAAAAGGTGTTTTAATGGTGGAGTCTGAGGCTAATGAGCTTAGTGAAGACACGATGTTAGAAGCAGTAGAATTTGGAAAAAAATCGTACATGGAAGTATTAGATTTAATAATAAGTCTAGCTAAGGAAACTGCAAAAGAACCATGGGATCTTAACAATATAGATCTATCAAAAGAAATTGAGTTAGTTGAGAAAACACTAATAAAAGATATCGAAAATGCATATAAAATTAAGGAGAAAACTAGTAGGACATTAGCTCTTAAAAAAATTAGTACTTCTCTAGACGTTTTAGCTGAGAAAAATTCTTTAGATATAAATTTATTAAAGCAGGCCTATTATAAGTTTCAAAAAAACTTTGTTAGATCTAAGTTGTTTGAGACAAAGAAAAGAATAGATGGAAGAAATGTAGATGAAGTTAGAAGTATAGATTGTGAAACAGCTATTTTAAGCCGGTCTCATGGTTCAGCTTTATTTACTAGAGGAGAAACCCAGGCACTTGTTTCACTAACCTTAGGGACTTCTGATGATGAGCAAATGGTAGATTCTTTAGATGGAATGCATAAAGAAAGATTTATGTTGCATTACAACTTCCCTCCTTTCTCTGTCGGAGAAGCTGGTCGTATGGGTGGTACGGGTAGAAGAGAAATAGGACATGGAAAATTGGCATGGAGAGCATTAAATCCAATTCTCCCAAAAGCAGAAGACTTTCCTTATACTTTTCGATTAGTTTCTGAGATTACAGAATCGAATGGTTCTTCTTCAATGGCAACTGTTTGTGGAAGTTCCCTAGCTTTAATGAATGCTGGAGTTCCTATTAAAAAACAAGTAGCTGGTATAGCAATGGGTTTAATTAAAGAGGATGATAAATTTATAGTATTATCTGATATATTGGGTGATGAAGATCATTTAGGTGATATGGACTTTAAAGTAGCTGGTACTAAAGATGGTATAACCTCTTTACAAATGGATATTAAAATAGACTCAATAACAAAGAAAATAATGTCAGATGCATTAAAACAAGCTAAAAAAGGAAGAGCTACTCTATTAAAAGTAATGGATAAAGAAATTAATAAGCCTAACGAAACTATGAATAGATATGCTCCTAAAATGATAACTATGAATGTAAAAAAGGACAAAATTAGAGAAGTTATAGGTTCAGGGGGTAAAGTAATTAGAGAAATAGTTGAGATCTCGGGAGCAAAAGTAGATATAGATGATACTGGTGTTATAAAAATTGCATCTAGCGAGCAAGAAAATATTGATAAAGCTAAACAATTAATTCATGATATTATTGATGAAGCTGAAGAGGGGAAAATATATAAAGGTAAGGTAGTTAAAATCATGGATTTTGGTGCATTTGTAAACTTTTTAGGTAAAAAAGATGGGCTAGTGCATATTAGTGCGTTATCAGATAATAGAGTTGAAAAAGTTACTGATATTGTCAATGAGGGAGATGAGGTAACAGTTAAAGTTATAGGTTTTGATAGAAGAGGCAAAGTAAAGTTGAGCATGAAGGACGTAGACCAAAAGACAGGAAAGGAAATTTAAGAAGTTGATTAAAAACCTAAACTCTGTATTGATTTCAGGAAAAGAAGTACTTCCCCTAATTGAGGGTGGAAAAGGTGTTGCGGTTTCTAACGGTATATCTTCAGGGAGCTGGGCAGCAGCGGAGGGAGTTGGAACATTTTCAGGAGTTAATCCAGATGATTATAGAGAAGACGGCAGTATAATCAGGCAAATATACGGTGGTAAAACACGAAAAGAAAGACATCAAGAGCTTATCGATTATGGAATTAAAGGAGGAATTAAGCAAGCACAGATTGCGCATGAATTATCCTCCGGAAAAGGTAGAATACATATCAATATATTATGGGAAATGGGTGGAGCTCAAAAAATTTTAGAAAGTGTTCTTGAAAAAACTAAGGGATTAGTTCATGGAGTAACTTGTGGAGCAGGAATGCCTTATAAATTAGCTGAAATTGCTGCAAGATTTAATATATTTTATTATCCAATTGTTTCATCAGCTAGAGCATTTAAAATACTCTTTTTAAGAGCTTATAAAAATTTTATACCCAAGTTAGGTGGAGTAGTTTACGAGGATCCCTGGTTAGCTGGAGGACACAATGGTTTATCAAACGTCGAAGATCCAAATAAGCCAGAAGACCCATATGAAAGGGTAAGCCTTTTAAGGAAGTTCATGAGAAGTGTAGGATTAGATAATGTTCCAATAGTAATGGCAGGTGGCGTTTGGCATTTATCGGAATGGAGTGATTGGATAGATAATCCAGAGATAGGTCCTATAGTTTTTCAGTTCGGAACAAGGCCTCTTCTTACAAAAGAGAGTCCTATACCTAAGGCATGGAAAAATAGATTGTTCACTTTAAAAAAAGGTGACATTAAGCTTCATAGATTTAGTCCAACTGGCTTTTACTCTTCAGCAGTAAAAAATTCATTTATAAAAGAGCTTATGTCTAGAATGGAAAGGGAATTTAATTTTTTTTCTAAAAATAAAACCAATGACAATATACAAGGAAAAACTGAATTAAAACTAGGAAAGAGAGAAAAAAATTTCTTAGTAGATGATCAAGATATTGATAAAATTAAAAACTTTATAAAACAAGGCTTTTCGGAGCCACTTAGAACTCCAGACAACACCTTAGTTATGGTAGCAGAGGACAAAGCTGAAGAAATTAAAAAGGATCAAACCGATTGTATGGGATGTTTAAGTCAGTGTAAATTTTCTAGTTGGAAGGATAGCGATAAATTTTCAACAGGTAAACTTGTAGATCCAAGAAGTTTTTGTATTCAAAAAACTTTACAAAGCGTTGCTCATGATGATGAAATTGATAATCAGCTAATGTTTGCTGGGCATAACGCATGGAGATTTGCTAAAGACCCTTTTTATTCTAATAAGTTTATACCAACTGTTAAGCAACTAATTGATAGAATAGTTTCAGGTTCTTGATTTGGGTATGGATAGAGCAAAAAAAATATTAGAAAAATTATTTTTACGACCTACTGCCCAAAGATTAGCTATAATGAAAACACTTTTAAGTAAGAGTAAAATTCATGTTACAGCGTACTCTTTAGAAAAAATGTTATTGGAAAAAGACTATAATATTTCAAAAGCAACCATTTATAACAATTTAAACGAACTGTCCGATAAAGGATTTTTAAAAAAAGTTTTAGTTGAGAAAGACAAGATGTGGTTTGATACTAATTTGTCCGAACATCATCATTTTTACGATGAAGAAGAAGATAGCCTTGTAGATATAGAAGAAAAAGATGTAGCGTTTTCTAAACTTCCTAATATTCCAGAAGGTAAAATTTTAAAATCTATAGATATTATTATAAATATTAAAAAAAATTAGAATCATTCTAAAGTATTAGTTTTTTCTATAAAGGATATAGGTTGTAAAAATAAATAATACCAATTAATTTAGACTCATTCTAATGATCTAAACAAGATTTTAACCGTATATTAATTATATAATATGAAAGGAACAATATGTCACTCACAAATAGTAAAACGATGGAAAATTTAAAAGCCGCTTTTTCAGGAGAATCTCAAGCAAATAGACGTTATCTTTACTTTGCATCTAAAGCAGATGTTGAAGGGTTTAACGACGCAGCTGCTGTATTTAGATCTACTGCTGAAGGAGAAACTGGTCACGCTTTTGGACATTTAGAGTTTTTAGCAGAAGTAGGGGATCCAGCAACTGGAGAGCCTATT
>NZIN01000065.1 GCA_002689905.1 Rickettsiales bacterium | reverse complement strand
TGTAAAAGAAACTTACACTTTTCTATATGACCTAAGAATTTTATACCTAAACCAATTCCTTCACTAGCATTTTTTATAATACCTGGAATATCAGCTAATATTATCTCATTGTAGTTATCATAATTGATTACTCCTAAATTCGGATGCAGAGTGGTAAAAGGATAGTTTGCGATCTTAGGATTAGCATTTGTAATTGAATTTAAAAAACTAGATTTACCAACATTAGGCAATCCTATTATTCCTACATCAGCAATAAGATTTAACCTTAATCTAACCCAAACTTCATTACCTGCCTCTCCAGGGTTTGATTTTTTAGGTGTGACGTTTCTTGAAGATTTAAATCTATAATTACCGAAACCTCCCTTACCACCTTTTAAAAAGGTAAATTCTTCAAACTCTTTAGTTAACTCCAAAAGTTTTACTGATTTGTCATCTGTATATATTGATGTGCCACAAGGAACTTCTATATATAATGGTTTACCTGAAGGCCCTTTCTTTTTTTTTCCTGCACCATCTTTGCCTCTGGTTGCTCTGAAATGTTGTTTAAATCTAAAGTCTATAAGAGTATTTTTATTGTTAACTGCTCTAAATACAATATCGCCTCCCTTACCACCGTCTCCACCATCTGGACCGCCGTACTCTATAAATTTCTCTCTTCTGAAACTAACACACCCATTTCCTCCTGATCCAGATCTAAGAAATATTTTAGCTTCATCAAGAAATTTCATTAAGTTTAGGAGTTTACAGAGACAAACTTCTTTCCCGATGATTTAGTTGCAAAGAAAACTTTACCTTCTTTCAGAGCAAAAATGGTATGATCTTTACCTATACCAACATTTTCACCTGGATAATATTTAGTTCCTCTCTGTCTAACTATAATATTGCCTGGTATAACTTTTTCGCCACCGTATTTTTTTATGCCCAGCCTTCTTCCAGCTGAGTCTCTTCCATTTCTGGAACTACCACCTGCTTTTTTATGCGCCATACTTTAATCCTTTTTTGGTTGTATTTTTTTTTCAGCNACTTTTTTTTCTACTTTCTTAGGTGAGGAAACCTTTTGTTTTTTTTGAGNCCCTATACTTTTNCCATCCATTAGAATATCGCTAATTCTTACAACCGATAAACTTTGTCTGTGCCCATTTAATCTTCTTGAGTTATGTCTTCTTCTTTTTTTGAAAACTAAGATTTTTTTATCTTTTTTATTTTCAAGAATTTCAGCCTTAACTTCGACATTAGTTAAAAAAGGAGTACCNAANTAATCTTTATTTTCATAATTACAAGCNATAATATTTTTAAAGCTTACTTTTTTGCCTTTTTCTTGGCCTAAGCTNTCTAATTTAACAATATCTCCGGATTGAACCTTGTANTGTTTTCCGCCATTTTTAATAATTACAAACATAATTTACTCTAAAAAAAATAATACAAATATATACCTGTAAAGTTTTGTGTCAACTATAGAAAATTTATTTTTTTTTATTTAACTTAAGTATATAATNAATTATGAGAAATTTACATATTCCTTCTAGATCTCCTATTTATTCNAAAAANGCTATGGTCGCTACATCTCACCCAGAAGCTACTTTAAAAGCTTTAGAAATAATGAAAAAAGGAGGTAATGCAATTGATGCTGCTGTAACTGCAGCAGCAGTTTTAGGAGTAGTAGAAGCACACTCGACTGGTATAGGAGGAGATTGTTTTTGTTTATTTTANAGTAATAAAGAGAAAAGAATTATTGCNTTAAACGGATCAGGGCANGTGCCCAAAAATATCAATTATTCAGATATNAAAAAAACTGCATTTAATACAATAGATCCTTATTCANATAATGCTATNACCATTCCTGGAGCTGTAGATGCATGGTGTAAACTTATANAAGATTATGGAAATTTAAAATTAAGTCAGGTTTTAGAACCAGCAATTAAAATTGCTGAGGAAGGATATGTTNTAGCAGATGTAATTGCAGATATGTGGNTAAGAGAAGAACAAAAGTTAAAAAATGATATAGATACCAANAGAATATTTCTTAAAAATAATAAAGCATATAAAGCTGGAGATATTCATAAACAACANCNATTGNCTGANACTTTAAGTAATATAGCAGTACATGGAAGAAAAGGGTTTTACGAAGGNTTTGTCGTTGACGATATGTTAGAAAAAATTAGNCAATTAGGAGGAANTCATACACGTGAAGATTTTATGAGTTATAANTCAGAGTATGTAAATCCAATTAAAGTANATTATAAAGGGTATGAGGTATACGANTGTCCTCCNAATGGGCAGGGCATAGTAGCATTGATGATGCTAAATATGTTATCTAACTTAGATATAACAAAATATGATCCTAATGATTATAGACGTATTCATATAGAAGCAGAAGTNACCAAATTAGCCTTTTTGCATAGAAATAAATATTTAGGAGATCCAAGTTTTGCAGACATACCTATAGAAAAAATGTTATCAAAAGAATATGGTTTAAGTTTAAGCAAAAAAATTGATGTCAATTCAGTTTTAACAGACATCAATATACTTCAATTACAAAATAATAAAGATACTGTATATATAAGTGTAGTGGANAATGATGGTAATTTTGTCTCATTCATNAATTCAATTTTTCACCCTTTTGGTAGTGGTATTACTACTAAAAATACAGGGATACTATTACACAANAGGGGAGCTTCTTTCAATTTAGATAAAGGGCANCCTAATTTTTATGAAGCTCAGAAAAAGCCTATGCATACAATTATACCTGGACTTTTAATGAAAGAAAGTANNCCAATTATGCCTTTTGGCGTAATGGGAGCACATTATCAACCTGTAGGGCAAGTCCACTTTTTAACNAACGTTATAGACTATGGTATGGATGTACAATTAGCATTAGATCATTCTAGAGCTTTCTATTTTGAAAATCATTTAACTTTAGAAAAAGGTATAACTTTAGAAAATTATTCAAAATTAGAACAACTTGGACATAAAGTGAATTATTGCGACCTNCCACANGGAGGAGGCCAAGCTGTNATGCTNAANGATAATGGAATATTAATTGGAGGCTCCGACCCAAGAAAAGATGGGCTAGCATTAGGTTTTTAATTATTTTTATCCTCTAAAAATTTTGCTAATTGATAGATTNTTTTTATGGTAGGTACTTCNGTATTNGTTAGTTCTCCAAGCTCAACTAAAGATTTAATCAGGGCATCTAACTCAAGAGGTTTTTTATTTTCATAGTCTTGTAGNGTAGAGGTTTTNTGGTTTCCAACTAGTCTAGCCCCCTCAATTCTTTTTTCTATATCTAACTTTATAGGAATATTTAGCTTTNTTGATATTGTGTTAGCTTCAGTCATCATTTTAAAAACAATATTTCTGGTTTCTTTCGCCTCACACATTTCTTTTAGGGTCGATTTTGTAATGATAGATAAAGGATTAAAAGAGCTATTACCTATTAGTTTTAACCAAATATCACTTCTTATATTTTTACTTATTGGAGCTTTAATTCCAGCTGAAATTAAAGTTTTAGATAAAGCTTGTATTCTTTCTGTTTTTGCATCATCAGGTTCTCCTAAAATTAACCTTCTGCCTTCTATGTGTTCTATAATGCCAGGAGCTTTTACGATTGCAGCAGGGTATACAACACAACCTATTACTCTAGAGGGTTTAAAAAAATCCCATTGTTTATTGTTAGGATCTACTGCTTGCAATATATAATTTTTATATTTACTTTGATGTTTATAAAAAAACCACCAAGGAACACCATTTAAGGTAGGCAAAATAATTGAGTTTTTATGCATTAGTTTACTTACATGCTCAGCAGTAGAATTTGCAGAATGTGCTTTTAATCCATTAATCAGTAAATCGAAATGGCCTAAGTTATCAATGTTTTCTTGTATATCAAATTTTTGGCAAATATCTAAATCAAATTCTTTACTTTTGAAAACTAGACCATTCTTTTTTATTTGAGAATAATGTTCTCCTCTAGCTATAAGTGTAACGTTTACTCCATTTTTTTTTAAGAGCGACCCTATCATCCCACCTATAGCTCCTGCTCCAAAAATACATATTCTCACTATTCAATTCCTAATTTTTTTGCTAAACCAATCCTCTGTATTTTTCCTGTTGCACCGATTGGAACTTCATCAAGAAAATAAATATTTTTAGGAATTTTAAATCGAGCAAGCTTATTTTTTACAAAACTTTTTAGTTCGTTTTCATCACATTTTACTTTAGTTTTTAGCACTACAGCTAAAGATATATCTTCACCTAATTTAGGGTGCTTTACCGAAAAAGATATGGCCTTTGAAACCTTTTTATGTTTCATAAATATTTCATCTACCTCTTTAGGACTTATTTTTTCTCCACCCCTGTTAATAATTTCTTTTATTCTCCCAGAAATAAATAGATAGCCATCTTCATCAAAATAACCTAAGTCACCAGTTCTGAACCAATTATTATAAAAACTTTCTTTATTAGCCTTACTATTGGCTAAATATTTTTTTAAGACATTTTTGCCTTTTATAACAACTTCTCCTTCTTGTCCTTTATTAAGAAATTTAAGGCTTTGATTCATGATTTTAACTTTTAGTCCAACTGGTACTCCAACACTATTTATTTTCCTTTTATTAGGAGGAAGTAGATTTGAAGTCATTTGGTGAGTAGCCTCAGTCATTCCATAGCTCTCTATTACAGGAACTTTGAAAGTACTTTCTAAATCACGAAAAGTATTAGAGGGTAAAGAAGCTGAAGAGGACCTTATAAACCTAAGTCTAGATCTTTTAATTGTGCTCTTATTATTTTTAGATCTATCTAGAATCGATTGTAGCATAGTAGGCACAGCCGTAAACCATGTAGGTTTGTATATTTTTAAAAAATTATAAAAAGTTAATACATTAAACTTAGGCAAGGCAACTACACTGCCTCCTACAGAAAGAGGAGCTAATATGGATGCAATTATGCCATGAATATGAAACGATGGCATAAGTATAATATTTTTATCAGAGTTTTTTAGTTTTAAAGCTTTAGATATATTACTAGCACTACTTAATAGATTATTATGTGACAGCGCTACCATTTTAGGTCTAGAGGTAGTTCCAGAAGTGTGCAATATAAGAGCATTATCATTAATATTTGTTGATTTAATTTTCACTGTTTTATTTTTAAAGTATTTGAGGTTAGTTATAAAATTAAAACTTTGAAGGCGAATTATTTTAATTTTTCTTTTATAAGCTACTTTTATTGATGGGTGACTGCTATCAAAATTGGTGACTAATGCTTTTGGTTTTAAATCTTTAAAATAAAAATTAAACTCGGATGCAGTATAGTTTGGATTTAAAGGAGCAGATACACAGCAATTTATAATAGTTAGAAAACTTGTTATAAAAGTAGGGCCATTTTCGAGTACTACTGCTATAGTATCTTTTTTTTTAATGCCTAACTTATTAAGAGTAATAGTATTCTCGTCTATAATAAGTAATAAGTCTTTTATATTAATTTTTTTATTTTCTTCATAAAAAATGCTGAGACTTTTTTTTCTTTTTAATTTTGATATCAAGTTCATAGTTTATTATTACTAAATTATAAATTTTATAGTATAGTACAAGGATGAGTTTATCTAGAAAAGAAAAAAATGCATATTGGATGCCCTATACAGATAATAAGTGGTTTAAAGGTAACCCTAAATTGCTTGAGAGTGCAAAAGGCATGTACTACACAACTTCTAAAGGCGAAAAAATATTAGATGGTGTTGCAGGATTGTGGTGTGTTAATGCAGGTCACTGCAGAAGTAAAATCGTAGAAGCTGTAAAAGACCAAGTTGAAAAAATGGATTATGGCCTTTCTTTTCAAATGGGACATAGATTAGCTTTTGAATTTGCGGAAAAGTTAGTTGATATACTACCTAAAAGTATCAATCATGTCTTTTTTTCTAACTCTGGATCAGAAGCAGTAGATTCCGCTTTAAAAGTAGCATTAGCATACTTTAAAGCAAAAGGGAAAAGTGCAAAAAATAAATTTATAGGAAGAGCAAGAGGTTATCATGGATCAGGTTTTGGAGGTACTTCAGTAGGTGGTATAATTGCAAATAGATCACAGTTTGGGAATTTATTAAATGGGATAATTCATCTACCCCATACTCACATGCCAGAAAAGAACTCATTTTCTTGGGGGCAACCTAAACACGGGATAGAAAAGGCAGAGGCGTTAAATGAAATTATTGATTTTCATGGAAAAGATTCTATTGCTGCAGTAATTGTGGAGCCAATAGCTGGATCTACCGGAGTTCTAGTTCCACCGGTAGGTTATTTAGAAAAGTTAAGAGAAATATGTGATCATAATGATATTCTATTAATATTTGATGAAGTAATTACTGGCTTTGGTAGAGTAGGATCAAGTTTTGCTAGTGAGAGGTTTAAGGTTGTACCAGATATTATGACCATGGCTAAAGGGATTACTAATGCAACAGTACCAATGGGAGCAATAGGGGTCAAATCAGAAATTTATGATACTATTCATAAAAAAAATAAAGACAAGATTGAGCTTTTTCATGGTTATACATATTCAGGTCATCCATTAGCCTGCGCAGCAGGTTTAGCTACACTAGAAGTTTATGAAGATGAAAAATTATTTAAAAGAGCTAGAAGTTTAGAAAAATACTTTGGAAATACCGCACATGCTTTATCAAAACTAAATGTAGTAAAAGATATTAGAAACTTTGGTCTTGTTGCTGGAATTGAGTTATCTGAAAGAAGCAATAAACCAAATACTCTTGGCAGAGATGTTTATGAAGAGTGTTTTAAAAACGGACTAATGGTCAGATTTACAGGTAATACAATCGCTATCTCTCCTCCTTTAATAATAGAAAAAAATCAAATAGATGAAATTTTTAATATTCTGCAAAAAGCTATAAAAAAAGTATTTTAAACTACTTCTTTTTACTAATTAAAAAAACTGCGTGAGAAGCTAATAAATTTAATGGCAGTAGGTTCACTGGAAAAGATATAACTTTCTTTCTGTTGAGCCCAAATATTTTATCTACCTTCAAATTTAATTGATTAACTAGATCACTAAAGTCTTTAATAGTACAAAGGTGTATATTCTGAGTATCATACCAATGTAGTTTTAAGTCATTTGTAATAGGCATTCTTCCTTTAAATAGTATCTGTACCCTACATAACCAATATCCAAAATTAGGAAAAGAAATTATAGCACTTTTTCCTATTCTTAATATTTCATCTAAAATCCACCTTGGTCTTTCTACAGTTTGTAATGTCTGGCTAAGAATTACATAATCAAAAGACTCCTTAGGAAAGCTTGTAATTTCTTTATTAGCATCACCTTCTATAACTGATAAGCCTTTTCTTAAACAAGTTTCAACTTTATCATGGTCAATCTCAATTCCTTGTCCAGAAACATTTTTTACTCTTTTTAATAAATGTAAAAGCTTACCATCTGCGCACCCTATATCTAAAATTCTAGAATTTTTATTTACCATTCTAGATATTAAAAAATGATCTGCTCTATTAGTATTCATTATTTGTATTTTGCTCCAATTAAAAATCCTCTTATAATATTATATAATCTTGGTACCTTTAATAAGAAACTATCGTGGCCTCTTTCTGATTCTATTTCAACAAAACTAACATTACAAGCATTTGCATTCAAAGCGCTAACTAATTGTCTGCTTTCTGATGTTGGAAAAAGCCAATCACTATTAAATGATATTATAAGCCATCTACAAATATTACTTTTAAAGATCTTTTCCAAATCA
>NZIN01000064.1 GCA_002689905.1 Rickettsiales bacterium | reverse complement strand
ATTTTTTGTATTTAATGCGTAATATCCAGATGGTACATCATATTCAAATAAACTTCCATTACCATTTGAACCTGCAGAAGTTATAGCTGTTGTACCAAAAAATCCATTGCCAAAGTTAACATCTACTTGTCCATCATTATTATCTCTTTTTATAGAACAAGCAAAAACATATTCATCATTATTAATATTCTGTGTTCCTACTAATGAACCATTTAAATAATATTTTAAAGTGTTAGGAGAAGAATCTAAATCTACTGCTAAAGCCATGATATTTCCTACATCTGGTGCAGAAGATAAAGTGCCACTACTTGAACCATCTACATATAAATTTGTTGAATTAACTCTACCTCCATAAGAATTTACTCCTCCATTGTAAGAAATTAATTCTTGATTTCTAAATTTGTGTAAACTTGCTGCATCTATAATTCCAAAATTTGGTATAGAAGAAGTTGCATTTGCTTCTTGTGTTAATTTCATTTCACAATACCATTTTCCTTTTGATGGCATAGCAAGTGTAGATGAAACTGTCTGTGAGGAAGTATCAAGTCCTCTTACTGTAGTATTACCATTTGTAAAAAATGGTACATTTGATGAGTGAGCAGCTAAAGGATTCCATGTAGCATAAACATTTGATGGTGTATCAAGTGCTTGTTTTAAATTTCCATTAACTGTAAATGTATTTGAGTTACCAGAACTATCTGTACCAAGTGCTGCAGAGTTTTCCATTTTTAAATGAAAACCATTTGTACCCCAAGTAACACCAGATGGTGATTTAAATTTCCAAATACCTGATGTAGAATCTGTTTGACCAAATACTGTTGGTGCTAATGCTTGACCATCAACTAAAGATACATGAGCCATATAACCATCAAAATATTGTGAATTATCTTGTCTTCTTCCAATAGTATGTAAATTTGTAGAGTTGATAAAAAAATCCTCATTCTGACTACCATAAGTTTCTGTGGAAAAAGAAGTTTCTTGAACTCCATTAATATATAATTTTACTCTATTACTTCCTGTTGATTGTGTAGTGTCTACTGCAACCACAATATGATACCAAGCATTACAATCTCTAAATAATCTGTTTGTTGTTAAATTAATAGAAGAACTACCACTTGGTGCATTATATATTTGCATAGCATGATTAACACCACCACCTAAACTTATTGTAGATTGATTAGTTGCTGTACTACCATCATAAGATGTAAATAATCTTTTTGCTCCTGTTGAAACATTACCAATTTTAAACCAAGCAGAATATGTCCAAGTTTTTCTATTTCCAGCACTTGATGGTGTTCTTGCTAAATAACTGTTTGCCATAATATTATCCTAGTTAAACTGTCCAGAGTTATTAGCTCCTAAATTAATTGTTATTGTAAATGCTCTATCAGCAGTTTGACCTTGAGCATCTGTAGCTCTCAAAGTGAAACTAAATGTTGTATCTGATGTTGTGCCACTCTCTGTACCACTTATCACACCTGTGGATGTATTTAAAGATAAACCACCTGGAAAAGTACCAGAAGTTTTAGAAAAAGATGTAGCATTTGTTGCAGCTACTGTAACTGATATTGTATCGCCACCAGAGAAAGATCCTAATGATCCAGCAGCAGTTGTCCAACCAGGAGCATCACTAACTGTAAGTATTGCACCAGTTTGTACTGCGTTTCCATCTGGGTTCTCTACATATAATTTATAAGCTGCATCTACTGCAATAGTAAATTTAGCTGTAATACTTGTTGCTGATGTAAATGAAACTTCGTCTGCAACTATTAATGCACCAGATGTAGAATGTATTGCAGTAACCAAAGGTACAGAACTAAAGTTAGTTCCTGTAATTGTAACTGCTGTTTGTGTATTTTCTATAACAGATGGATTAATACCTGAAACAGTTGGTTGAGTTTCTGTAGCAAGAGTAACAGAACCACCTAATGAAACTGATTGTGAATTTATAGTAACAGCAGAGTTAGTCAAAGCACTATTAGGTAATGTGCTTGTTGAAGCTCCTGATACTAAATTTGCTAGTGTTCTTGCTTTACTCATATTTTACCTTGCTGTACATGGTACATTGTTTGAACCTACTAATGATTGACCAAATGCCATATAGATATATGTTCCACCACTAGCATTAAATTCTGCATCTGAATTTTTAATTTTAAAACCATTAGAATATATATCGATTGCTTTTGAAGAATTATTAATTTCAGCAGCAGTTGTATCTGGTCTTATATATCTTTGTGTTAAATTATGAGGATCTCTTACACTATCAAATATATACCAATTATTTGTAGTATCAGTTCTTTTACCCATCACCCAAGCTGGTTTAAATCCTGTATAAACAAATGTTCCATTAGCATTTCCATTACCAGTATAAGAACCAAACTTGCTATAACCAGTTTTTTCTGCAAAGCAGTATGCTAGAATGTTATCTGTACTATGATTAGTAGAACCATCTCCTGAAGTATGAACATAATATTTAGTTGTTGTTGGGTCTGTATCTCCCCATTCATTTGTACTTGATGCTGCTGCAGTATCATTTAATAAAAGTTTTTTATCGTTAGCTGTTGCAAGACTACTGTGATAAACAACCCATTTACCATAAGTTGATCCACCATCTGTTCTATTTTTTGAAATAATTACATTCGGTGTAACTCCAAGTCCATGTCCAACAGTTTGTGATGCTGAACCATTAGAAGTATAAGTCACAATACTAAATCCTGCTGTTGTGTTTGCTGATACAGTTGAAGTTATAGTTCCATCTGTATTAGATGAACCTGCTGAATTAGCTGCTTTCCAGTTCCATGCAACTACATTACCAGTTGAGTCAATCGCACTATTCGTACCATGTGTAAATCCATCACTATCAAAAGATGTAACACTATTTGAAGATGTACTCTCTGCAGCAGTGTCATTTGAAGCTATTATTTTTGTCGAACCTCTTACTGCATCTTGTATTCTATGTGTAGATACATCTGTTCTATGCTTAATCCACAACCAATCAGGTTGAAATCCAACGCCTGTTATAGATTGTCCTGAACCATTTGTTCCAGTAAAAGTTACTGTATTAAAATGATCTTTAGATTTATTAATTGTTGTGTATGCCATGATTAAAATATCTCCTTGTAATTAATTTCTTTGCATGAGTGTAACGAATGTAAAGCCATTATAAATTTAATCCTTTTGTTGATAAAGCAGTATAGCCTGTTGGAACATCATATTCAAATATTCCATTACCACTTGCGTTAGTTCCTGCACTAGCTACTGCTGTTGTTCCGAAGTAGCCATTGCCGAAATTAAATGAATATTGTTCTGCACTATAATATTGAGCCATCACAGGAAAATAAGTATAACCAGTTGTTATATTAAATGCTGAACCTGTACCTGTAGAACCACTTGTAGGAACACCAGAGTTTTGCCAAGTACCATTTTTACTCCAATAAATTTTTCCATTATCTAAATCAAATGCACAACCTATTATATCGTTTGTAGTCCAAGAATTACCATAGGCAACACCATTAGCAACTGCAGAATTATTATTTACTTTTTTACCATTTCCTGCATAATAACCATATCCTCTTGAAAACGCAAAAAACTTACCATTAGTTGATGTTTGGTCATCAGATTGTTCATAATCAGTAATACCAACAGCAAAATTATTTGGGTCAGAGGATTCTATCTGGTGTACTTTAATTTCAAAATAGTATTTGCCTGTTGATGCTCCAAGATTTGAAACAATACTTCTCCAAGAATTACTTGAACTACCTGCTTTGGAATTATTGCCTTTGTTAATAGTTAGTGCAGAAGCAGAATAAGTTAAAGTATTTAATGTAGCAAAAACATTGCTTGGACAATCTTCTGTTTTTGTAAGTGTACCACCACCAACTGTAAAGTTATTTGAGTTAGGAGATTGGTCTGTTACTGAATTACCATCTTTTAAAATAAAATAACCATTGTTTCCATAAGTCACACTAGGAGAAGTATTTATTTTCCATTCACCAGTTGTTGCATCTGTAGAACCAAATGCTGTTGCATCATAAGCTGTGCCATCTATAAAATGGATATGCGACATTGAACCATCAAATAATTGTGTTTGACTTTCTGTTCCACTAATTGTTAAATCATTATTAGATTGTGCAAGTTGATTACCCCAATCTATGTTTTGACTTGGATTATTAGTTTTAGTCCAAGAAGTTTCTTCAACTCCATTTACATAAACTTTAAGTCTATCTGCTTGTGATGCTTGTGTACTATCTGCACTAAAAACTATATGATACCATGCGTTTAAATCTCTAAATTTTCTAGCTGAATACCAATATACTTGAGTTGAACCACCAGTTACAGCATATACCCATAATGAATCTGGATAACTATTAGTATTATCAAACATAGCATAAAATCTATTGTTACCATCTTGATAACCTTGATAAAATCTTTGACTATTAGTATCACATAAGCTGCTTCTTTTAATCCACATTGATAATGTAAATTTTTTTGCGTTTGTTGCTGTTCCTGTATTTGATGTTAAATATGTACTAGCCATTAGCAAATCTCCTTGCTTATGTTATTGATTGACGATTTGAAAATGTTATTCATTAGTTAAATTGTCCTCCACCTGTTGCACCGAAGCTAGATGTTAAGCTAAATGCTCTATCAACTGTTTGTGCTTCGGCATCTGTAATTCTTAAAGTAAAATTATAAGTTGTTGGTGTAGTTGAACTACCACCAAAGTCACTTGTTGTTATCACACCTGTAGATGAATTTAAAGTACAATTTGCTTGTGAGGCATTTGTTAATACAGATGTTACTTCAGAAAAAGTTATTGAACTATCAGAAGAACCTGCAACTGTTGCTACAGTTCCTGAAAAATTACCAGCAATCGTACCTAATGATCCTGCTGCTGTTGAAAAAGTAGGTGCAGTAGAAGCTGTTATAATATTGTTTGTTGATCTTCCAGCATTACCATCTGGGTTTTCTATTCTTACATAATAATTACCTGATGCTAAAGTTACATTAACTGAAAGTGTCGTTGCGTTTGTAAATGAAACTGTATTAGAATTTGTAATAGCACCTGTTGAACCATTAACAAATTCAACAGAGGGTATTGAAACAAAGTTTGTTCCTGTAATACTTATTGTTGTAGCAGTAGCTGGAGCAATAGTTTGAGATACATTGGCTACTGTCGGTACTGTTGGTTGTGGTACTTCTGCAAAAGATAAGACACCTGAACCATTTGTTTTTAAAAAATAATCATTAGTAATAGAGCTTGGCAAAGTTAAAGTATAAGATTGTCCAGCAGAATGAGGTGGTGCTTTTATTTTAACACCATGAGAATTTTGTGAACAATTTAATTGTATTTGACCATCATTAGATCCACCATCACCACTAGCAACTAAACCATTATAAACTGTTGTAACATTAGCAGTTGTTAATGTTTTACCTGCCATTGTTGTAGGTAATCTTGCATCATTTAAAGTTCCTGATGTAATGTTAGATGCAGCTATACTTGCAACATTGAATGTTCCAAAACCAACTATATCAATAATATCTGCTTGTGTTGCACCAGTTGCTAATACTACTGATGTACCTGAAGTTACAGTTACATCTGTACCATTAACTAATTTAACACCATTTAAATATACATCTATAAATCCTGCATCATAAGCAAGTGTATTGCCATTATCATCTGATCCTGTAAATGTAGTTTGATTAGCAGAAGCTGTGTATTTAAATCTTGCAGATGTTCCATTAACTGTAGAACCTGCTGCTGCCCAACCAGATGATTTATAAACTTTTAATTCATTTGCTGTAGTGTCAAAATATAAATCACCCACATCCAAAGAACTACTTGGTGCTGATGATGCTACTCTATATCTTTCACCAAAACTATTAACACCAGTAATATTTGCTGCTGTTGTATTAACATTTGATATTGAACCAGCTACAGTATTAACATTAGAAATAGAACCACCTACATTAGTAACATTAGTATTGTTAGATGCTACTGTATTAATATTAGTTGAGTTACCAGCAACTGTATTTACATTTGCTATTGATCCACCAACATTTGTTACATTAGTATTATTTGATGCAACTGTATTTATGTTTGTAGAGTTTCCAGCTACAGCAGTAATATTAGAATCATTATTTGCAACTGTTGTAATGTTAGAACTGATTGCAGCTACTGTTGAAACTTCTGTAGCTTTAGGAGTTAATCTATGAAAAGTGTAAGTATTTAATGTTGTAGTTGTTTCTACAAGTACACCAAATCCTGCTGTTAAAACTGTAGAACCACATCCAGTTATTGTTACTGTAGAACCACCTACAGTTCCACTTGATATACTAACAGTTCCTCCAGAGGGTGTTCTTGTGCTTGATATTGCTTGTATTGAAACGATTGTTCCTGCACCATCATTTACATCTGGGTTTGTATTTGGAAAACTTGTTTCATTTGCTATAGGAAAAAAACCACCTACATCATCTACTAAATCTATAACTCTTGCATTGATAGCAGCAGTTGTTGCTATGAAGTCATCACTATTAGACCATGATTGACCAGAGTTAATTAATTCAGATGTATCTTTATTTAAAAATCTAGTGTCAGATGCTGATGTTGTATAGAAAGTATTATTGTCTGGTGTATGAGATGCTTGTTCTGAACTTGTAACAATAGCTGCATCTGCAATCTTACCAATCGTTACAGCATCATCTGCTATCTTTGCAGTAGTTACATTAGTATCAGCTATTTTTGCTGTTGTAATTTGTGAGTCTGCAATATGTGCAGTATCAATACTACCATCTACATAATGTTCTGAATCTATACTATTATCTGCAATCTTACTTCCATTAACTGCGTCTGCATTTATTTTAGCAGTTGTAATTCCATTGTCAGCTATTTTAGCTGTTGTAACATTTGCATCTGTAATTTTTGCAGTAGTAATTGCATTGTCTGCTATTTTAGTTGTAGTAACTGCATTAGCATTTATCTTTGCTTCTGTAACTGCATTAGCATTTACTTGTGATGCTTGAACTGCATTGTCAGCAATCTTTGCATTAGTAACTGCATCATCTGCAATTTTAACTGTAGTAACAGAACCATCTGCTAATGTTATAGTTGTAACAATTCCAGTTGGAATTGAATTACTTGTTTTAGATAATATACCAATATAAACATTTGAGATAGAACCTGATGTAAGAGTTCCAGAATCAAAAGTAACATTAATAGTTGTGTTTGAAGAAAATGAAGATGAAGCTATTGTTCCAAATAAAGTATTAGCTGAATCTATAATTTTAATTCTTCTACCTGCATGATAGATTGCACTTACATCTACACCATTAATTGTAAAAGAAGTTGCTGATGCGTAAGCTGCTGTATAAGCACCATCACCATCACCATATTCTACCCATTGTGCATCATTGAACCACTCTCTAGTATTCTTCATCAATGCTCTGATTGCATTGTTTAGATTAGAGGGTAGCATTCCTTCTGCAACAGAAATACCATTTAATGATGTGTTACTAGCTTGTGTTGTTGAATAATCTTTTATACCTGCCACTTTATTCTCCTATGAACCAAGCAAATGCTTTATTGTTTTCTTGATTCTTTTCGTTAATCAATGCGTTGATAGCTTCTTCAATTTGTCTTTGAAAGAACTCTTGAGTTTCAAAACTGTATCTCACATTATCTATATCACTTTTATCTGTCATCTCAAGCCTGATCTTGATGCAACAATATCTATTCCTTGTGCATCTTTCCAAGCTCCTCCACTTGGTATTTTTACATTAAATTTTACATATCTTCCAGATTGTCTTACTGGATTAATACCTGTTGTATTCATACTTGAAACAGATGATTCTGTACTACTATCTGCTAGTTTATCTCTAGTTTTTATAGTTACAGTAGCTTCAGCATCTACAATAGGTCTTACACCTATTATATTTGATCTTGTTCCTGGAAACAACTCAATTTCTGAAGTTTCTATTTCTCCTACATTTGCAGTACCAGAAAAGATAGCTGCTTTAAAATTATTATCTATTGCACCTAATAGTAATTGTCCTCCAGACCAAAAGTCAGTATCTAAAGCAATATTAATTTGATCCAAGTTTTGAGATATAATATCCATTAACTCTACTGTATATGCACCAACAAACTGTGAAAATATTGTACTAGCATTAGCTTCAGCAGTTGACCATTTTTGTGTAGCATAATTATAAATTAATATTTTATCACAAATACCTGTAGTGTTAGATGTATTAGAAGCTGAAGGATATAACCACATAGCAAGTTGATTAAATGGATCAACAGCAGCACATATTCTATCAGCAAATGCTTTGTTTAAATCTACATCAAAAAATCTATTTACTTTTTCTGCACCTATTGAAATAACTTGATCGCCATTTATTTCAAAGAAACCATCATCTGCATAAAAGAATACTCTACGATTATCTTGACAAACTGTTCTACCATATACTGCACCTCTGTTAGGTGATATTACTGATAATCTAAATACTGTTGCACCACCCACATAGTCCATACGAACTATTTGATTTTGTCTAAACACATAACCAATCTCTCCTGATGTTATATGTGTAATCTGTCCACCTGAACCTGGTAGGTCTTGCAAGTCTGATTGTTTAGTTCCAGGCGACCAAGTTCCAATATCATTGATACCTGACCATTGTATTCTATTAGATGCGTTACTATGATTTCCTGTAACTAAAAAATCTCTGATAACTCCTGACACTCTAAAGTTAGGTAAAGTACCACTTGTTGTAATAGTAGATAAATTTGCAAAATTAGTTGATGTACCCATTAAAAAATATTGTGGAGCATCTACACCATTTGTTGCAATTACATAATTACCAAATTGTGTAAAAGTCCAAAAGTCATCATTAGAACCTGTAAGACTTCCTTTTCTTGAAGTAAAAGTACCACCAGCTAATTGATATATATTTGTGTTTGTAGAAACAAAATTAAAAACTGTATTTGAATTATCTCTAAATGAACCTGCACCTCTACTATCAGCAGCAATATTATTTGATGAATAACTTACTAATGAAGGAAATCTTTTATAAGATTGTCTTGCAAAATATACATTGTTGGCAATATTTGCACCAGGATTATTATGCTCTGGTTGATCAGGAAGCCACTCTCCAAAAGGTATTTGCATTATTCTCCTATTGGTTATTATTTGTTACTGCAACATATCTGTCATTAAATGAACCAGCCACAGTAACATCACCTCTTTGTTGTAAAGGTGCATTACCATATTGATCTTCTCTGTCATTTCTTTCTAGTCTTTCAAGAGCTGTAGCATACATTTGTTGCCATTGTTGAACTTGTCCTGGTTCAATACCACCTAAAAAATTAGCAGCATGATATAAAGATCCATATAAATATATTGCAGGATGATTTGATAAAATATAATTTGATGTATTAGAATTAGATAAAGGATTAAATTCTTTATAATAATTTAACACTCCAGTATATGTGCTTGAAGGTGTAGGTGCAAATCTAAAATTATCTCCAAGTATAGTAAAAGTTTCTGGCATACCAGAAGTTGAACTACCTTTGATTTGATCCATTTGTGCAGGAGTAATATAAGTAAGTGAATGTTTTGTACCACCTTCTACAATATAAAAATCTCTTACTTGTAAAAAACCACTTGGTAATGCAACTGTTTCTGCATTAATAGAAAAAGAACTATCAGTTGCGTTCATTTTTCTTATTCTTAATTTAGAGTTAAAATCTTTTTCTGTTAATACAATAAAATCTTCTGAAATCTCTGATGTTAAATCAGTTCTATTTAACCAATTTGCTATAGATGTTTTTAAATCTGAATAAGTTGCAAGTGCCATTATAATCTACCTTCTGCTGTTCTAAAATATCTAAACTCACTTGAATTTAGTTTTTTTTTTAATATTTGTTTTTGAACTTCTTTTGGTAGTCCAAACCAATTGTTACTACCATTATACTCATTTGCCCAGACAGATAAAGCTATTGTTGGAATACTAGCCACTCTTTTCATATCTCTTGATTTAGAATAACCATCATTAAGATTATATAATCTTTTATTATGTTGAATATGTGGATTGATATTAACTTCTTCTTTGGTTACAATCTTACCTTCCATGTCATCTTTCATGTAAGTAGTTTTACTTAAACCATCAATAGTAATGTCTTTTCTCATACTCTACCTTGTCCTTTGTAACGACTTTTTTTAGCCATTCGTTTTTCATGTTTGTTCAAGTCCTTTTTATGTCGTCTTGGTCTTTTTTTTGGTTTAGGTCTTGGAACAAAGTGAACGAACTTTTGTCTAGCCACTACGCACTCATTTCAGTAACATATACATTTGTAGATGAACCATGAAATACTGCAATTTTTTCTCCAGGTGAAACTTTAAATATTTCTATTTCACCAGATGGTAATAATGCTGATGTTGCACTTGCAGTAGGTGATGCACCTAAAACAAAATGACAATTAGCATCTCCAACTACTCTTATGTATTCAGTTTGTGAACCAAATGCACTAGATGCTGTTGAAGAATTATTGGTAGTAAGTTTCTGTGTAGTACCAGGTCTTAAAGCATAATTATAACTCATTTTTTCTCCTAATTTTTGAGGGGGGAAGTATCGCTAGACAAGATCCCCCCAGTTATTATTTATCTTCTTATAACAAATGTCACAAGTAATTTTTTAGCTCCAGTAGAGCCACCATTAGTAATCATCTCAATAGTGCCATCTTCTTCTACTCTATTTGCAGCAGTAGGTTCAGCAGAATCTACAGTACCAGCAGCAGAGCCAGAGTGAGCAACAGTTATGCCACCACCTGTTACAGCAGTACCACCTATTTCAAAAGAAATAGCTGCGTTGCCACCAGATATTGCACCTTGTAAAGCAGTAATAATTTTAATTATTTTACCACCATCAGGTACAGCAACAAATGTTGATGAAGCTGTTGAAATATCTTCTATTTCAGCAGTTATAAAGTAATCGTTAAGTGTTCTCATTTTTTATCCTATTTATTTGCTTCGTTCCGACTTCAAAATAAATCTTCAAAGACCAAACAAAATTGTTAATTGATTGATGGGGGATTACTCCCCCACCAAATTAAGTATTATGAAGTAGTTAAGTCTGTAACTAATCCACTAGCTTTTTCGTTTCTTGACTCAAGAGTGTACTCTGCAACCATGAATCTCTGATCTGCGTCAGCAGTTTGAGCTGGTGTTTGTAGAGAAAAATCTCTTAAGAAAGCAACTGCAAAGTAGTCCATCTCTAAAATTAGAGCATCTTGTCCGACTTTAGCAGCAGTAGAGTTTGCACCTCTAATGAATCTATTAGGAGCAACTTGCATAGTTCCAAAGTCACTTTCATAGACATCAATAGATGTAACTAATCTTCTGTCTTCTGCTTGGTCAAATCTAGTTGAACCACCAGTAAAACCAGATAGCTTTTGCTTATTGAAAGCACCTACCATAATCATGTTAGGGTTTCCACCAGCATCAAAGCATGATCTCAAAACAGATTTTAACTGATCTTCAGTAAAAGCTCTTTGAGTTCCATCTGTTCTAGCAGCTCCACCACCTGAACCAGATCCACCTGCACCTGCATCAACATTAGAAGAAATCCAAGTTTGAACTCCACCTAATTTTCTTGATGTAGTTGCGTTACCAGCAGCAGCAGCCACATTAGATAAAAGAGCAGTTTCCATATCTCTTTTTAATTCTTTTGCAGATTTAGCTACTTGATAAGCTAACTCATTGTTTCTTCCAGCAGATGTTACAGCATCATTTGTTCCTGATACTTGCACAGCTTTTGTAGAAATTTGAGTGTGGTTAGTTAGTTTAGTTGTTGCTGATAAAGTTGGGTAACTTATAGCAGCACCTTCAACTGCATGGTTAGCAGCTACATCAGCCAAAGCATCTGTTTGCCATTGGTGTGATGTGTTTGTTGCTTTTGTTTTAGCAACTCCAGACATAAAAGGTGTTTCTGTTGGAGATATTGAATAAATAATATCTGCAAGGTCTTCTCTTATGCCGACTGTTTGGTATGTTTGATATACAGCCATTTTTATTCTCCTTTGAGGTTATTGTTTATATATAACGCATCAATAGATCAGTAGCATCTTTTGCACTTCCTGATTTTTTTAATGCCTTAAGTTGATTCAACCTAGACTTGGAGTTTAATTCTTCTTTTGTTGACTTAATACCTGACTTAACAAACTTGGTTGGTTTTACTTTTTTAGAAACTAAAGAAGGTTTAGCTGCTTTAGCTTTTTGAAAGTTCATGCCATCCATGATTACATCAAAATATCTTGAATCGTAAATTCTTGCGACATCCTCATTTGAGAATCCTTTAGAACTTAAGTAGTTCATAATATTTGACTTAACTGTAGTACCTTTTATAGGGTCAGCAATTTCTGGATGTCTTAAGTGAAGTTTTTTTTGTTCTTCTCTTAATATTTCCTGAAATTGAGTTTGCTGATGCTCTCTCAATTTTTGCTGTGCTTGTTGTATCGTTTGTTTTCGTTTCTGAATCCTACGATCAACTTTAGCAGCTTCAGTTGGGTCTTCATCCCAAAGTCTATCAAGCTCTTTGGAATTGTAATCGTTGTTTATTTCAGCATTCAAAGTCGCCACAAGTGAATTTAAATCTTCCATCTTGGTCGAATACTGGTTTTTAAGACGATCTTCTTCGGATTTTAGCTCTCTTTTTTCAATCGCTATCTCCTCTGTTTTTCGTCTATAGTCGGCATCTTTTTGATAACCTGCTTTTAATTCGTCAAGGTCAACATCAATCTTTTCACCATTAACAATAACTTGGTGTAGATCGGTTGTTTGTTCTTCAATTGCATTTTGATCTTCGGATGCTTCTTCTTCAACTGGAGCTTCTTGAGTTACCTCTTGTTGAGCTTCAGGGTTTTGTTCAACTTCAGTTTCAGCTTTCGCTTCTTCTTTAGGTTCAACTTGTGCTTCTTCTTCTTGAGATTTAGTGATAACACCTTTTGTGTCCATTAAACCTTCAATATGTTTAGCAGCACCTTGTATTGTTGCGTTTGACAACAATGGGTTTGAGTCAGACATTAGTCCTCCTATGGTTAAGCTGTCTTATGACTTGGCTTATTCTAACCAGATTGGTTAAAATTTTGTTTTAGTTTGTTGTTGTCTAAAATCTTCTAATTGTTTTGAAGCAAGATTACCTGTTTCAATTACAGTTTGAAGATGTTGTTCTACTTTTCCAACAACATTATAAGCAATCCAAAGTTTTTCTCTGGTATCACTTTCTTTAGCACCAGTTTTTTCAAGTAGTGCTTCAGAATAAAGTTTTTTTAGAGAATCAATTGCCTCTATAAAAATTTTATTCTCCAGTATTTGTTTGGCTTGGTTGGATCGGTTGATTTCTTCCGATCTCCTTACCTGGTCTTTGGTTTCCATTTAATCCTTGTACCTGTTGGCTGAACATATTAGCAGATTTTTGTGCCTGTTCAAGTATCTTACTGTTTCCAGACATCATCATCTTGTCTAAATCTGCATCAGCTTTGATTTTAGCAGTATCTAGTTGTGTATTATATTTTAAAGCCATATCTTTTATTTTCGCTTCAAAATCTAATGCCATTTCTTGAGATTTTTGTTGTAGTTCTTGATAATGAAGTTCAAGATCAGCAATTTTTCTCTTATTCTCTGCATCAATCCTTGTAAATTCTATTTTTTCAATAGGAGTTAGAGGTGGTGGTGCAGGTGGAGGCATCATTTGTTTACCGACATCAGGATTGACAAAGTAACTTTCCACATTTTTAAGTCCTGCGTTCTCAATTATTTTAGATAAAGTGTTATACATATTTTTTAATGTAACCATAGGCATTTCTTTACCACCTTGTAATTGAAATGCTTGTAGTTGTCTTTCTAAAATATTATTTAACATCATAATTTGTTGTTCTTTAGATCCAGTTCCTAATCCTACAACAATATTAATATTAAATTTATCTTTCCATTCAGTAGGTCTAACTGGAACATACTGATTATTTAACATAACAATTTTTTCTTTGTCCTGATATTTAATCATCAGTTCAAATATTTTTCTAAATAAATCTTTAACTCCTGTTTCGGCAAAAATTCTGGCAATCAATTCTGATCGCATTTGTGTTTGTGTCATCAATGCGTTGACACCAGTTGCAGTTTTAGAATTTAATGTATCTGCATCTAATCCTTGAGCAGACTTTGTAATACCAGTTCTAGCTTCTCTAACTGTATCTAAATAGTTAAGCATAGGAAATGCTTGATTAGATATTGGTTGAGCTTGTAAAGGTTGCATNACTTGNTTNGGTGGTTGTTTAGTTCTAACNACACCACCAGGTCTAGTTGTTAATAGGTCATCCATGTTGACCATTCCATCCATNATNGCAACTCTATTNTTATTNGTTAAATACATATTNTCTAANAANTGNCNCATNACAGTTGATTTCATNAATTGTATNTCNTCAACTAATTCNGAAATNGATCTACCATAAAATCTGTGTGGCATTGGAATAGGTGTGATTGTTACAAATGGAATATTATCACATGGCATATTTTCTAAAACCATAGAACCACTATCACCAGCAGAAATAATTTTTCGCAGTTCAGCAATACCATCTTCATCAAAATCGTATCTTACATAAGACTCATAAATTAAAACTTTTTCTGTAGATTTATCTGTTGCAGAATCAATATTAAATTCATCTATGTTTCTTGATCTAACTATTTCTTCAGTATTAAAAATATCTTCGTCTGACTTTGGTAATGAATTAACTTCTTCTTCATCATAACCCATAGCCACCAAATCGGATCTTGACATTAAAACTTTATGAGAAACAAAATCGGCATCGTCAATAGACTTTGCGTTTCTGCTAATTAAAAATTCTTCAGGTGGTACACTTTCAATTTTTACTTTACCTGCTTTTTTAGTTCTTTTAATTTTGCAATTGTATAATGTAAAATCTGGTTTCTGAACTTGAGATACATCCACACCTCTAGCTTCGTACTGCTCAATCAATTTTTCATAATCCTCTTTGGCAGACTCATCTTCAAACACTTCTTCTTCAACTTCTTCTATATCATCTTTAGTATCGTTAAGTGCATCCTTTTCGGCTTTAGTTAAATTTTTGTAAGTTTCATGCTCTACTGTTTCAGACTCATCATAATAAATTTTTAAAAAACCATTTTTCTCAATCAATGCGTCTTTAAAAAAATTATATAATAATTGAAAACCATTATTCTCTTTGTAGAAAACATGATTTAAATAAGCAGATGCTTGTTCGGCAAGAGGTACATCTTCGGCAGTAACAGGATCGCAACGCACCACATTATCACTAGCTGTAAAAACTCTTAATAGATTAGGTAAGATACTTTCTACAGTATCAGAAACATCGGTTGAAACCACTTGGCTACGACCATCTATTTCTGTACCAAGTTTATCACCTAAATAATATTCTAAAGATTTTCTTCTGCTTTGTGAAAGATGACCACCTAAATAACCTAAAGCATTGTCAATTTGATTTGAAAGTAAACTTCGTAATTTAGGGTCTGATAATTCTATGATTTTTTTTGCCATATTAAACTATATAATTCGTATCTACACTTATCGGTTTAGACCAATCACTTCTGGTAACTGGCTCTACGATTGCTCCATATCGTATGCTATCACAAAAGTGTGATGACCAATTGTGTAGGGGTTTATTCCTAAAACAATTATTTTTTTCATCCCATCGTTTGCAATAGGACTTTAATGCTTCTATGAGCTTTTTGCAATTGTTTTTATGAAAATAACAATTCGGCAACATTCTCCTTACTTGCTCAATACCATCTTCAATACTTAATTTTGGAGCTATGTCAAACTCTAAACCTAGTTCCTTTGCTGTTTCCCACCTAGATTTATTTGTGCCTATCTCTCTAACTCTAATATCATGGGGTGCAATATGCTTTGAATAATTATAATCTTTGTTATCAATTACATTTAGATAATGCTCTAATCCCTCACCTGAATTTTCATAGCAATCAATTATTCTAATCTCACTACCATGTCTTTGAGCAAATGTAATAACTGTACTATCGTTCATTCCTAGATCCCACCAGGTTTCAACTTCTAAATCCTCATCTATTTCAAAATTTTTAATATTACCTTTTTGATCTAGCTCCTCCATAATTTTACCAAAATAAGATCCTGATATTCCTGCTTGAAATGAACACTCAAACTCTTGAGCATAACTCTCTGGCGACATCGTTTCTTTCGCAGCTTTCAATTCTTCTTGATCTATAATCTTGGTTTCACTAGCTTTGAACACTTTGGTAAACCACCCTTTGGTATGTTTGGCTTTTTCATGTAAATCAAAGAACCAGTTTCTTCCCATCGGTGTTCCAATAAATATGGCAAAACCATGTCGGTCAGAAAGAGCTGGTCTTAAGATGGTATCAAAAAGGTCTGGCGAAAGGTTTTGTGTTTCATCGCAAACTATCCCATCAAAATACTGTCCTCTGATTGCAGCACTATTCTCACCCCCAATAATTTGAATACGACTATTGTTTACAGAAAAATCTACCCTTAATTCAGACTCATTGAATTTTGTTCCTGGTATGGCAGCAGAGAATTGTTTGAGATAATCCCATGCAGTTGATTTACCTTGTAATCTAAATGGCGAAATAAAGGCATATCTTGGATAAGGTTTTGTATTCATCAAGGCAGATCTGATTAAGTGGTTTATAGCGAAAACTGTTTTACCACCTCTCCTGTGAACTATGACAACATTAAATCGGTTCATGTCGCATTTTTTATGTAAAAAATTTTGTATTTCTCTTGGTTTGTAAGGAATAACAATTTGTTTCATATTATAACAAAACCCCCCTAGTGAATTGTTACATCATCATCAGGATAATCTGTTGGTAAAACAAATTGTGTTTTTAAGAAGTCAGAAAAGTCAGCAGCTTCATCATCATCTTGAAAACCCTGAAAGTGTGTAATCACTATTGGTTTTTTTGTTTTTTTATCCTTCATTATGAAGATTATTGTTTTAAGAAATCTATCATCCATTTGTGTGTACCATACATTAATTTTAATTTAGCGACACAAGTAAAATCAGGCAACCCCTAATTAAAAACCCCCATGTTCGCACTTTGTTCTTATAATTTAAGCAATTACAACCATCACATTTGTATTGATAAATAATTCCTATCAATACCAATGTTCCGATAATTGATCGTTATCGGTAATAATATAATTATTGTTGCAACCAAGCAACATTGTTGCATTTTTGCCACAATATCATGTGTAATAAACAAACTTTTTGTGTGTTTGTTTTGCCACAACTCCAATAAAATCAATACTTATTAAATAATTAGTAAACATTTATTACCTATTTATTTGCTCCAACTAATGTTTAAAGGTTGTTTATCATCACCTTTAATAGTTAATTCTGCAGCTTTACCATACCTTTTTGATGCAATCTTACTTGCATTCCATTGAGCTGAAGCAGTTATAATTTTATAAAGATTAACCAAGTTTTGACCAGCTTTACCATCCAGGTCACCTCTTTCAATCTTATCTTCTAATATTTTTCTTTTGTCTTCCAGCTCTGATAATTTTAAGTCAACTGCTAATTCTTTTGACTTTTGATAACGCAGCATTAATGAGTCATCTGCAATTAAATAGTTTCTAAAGTTTGACCAAGTAATATCAACATCATCTTTTAAAAAGACTTCTCTAATGGTAAAACCATCTGCGAAATAATCCAGGATCTTTTGAGCTAGTTTTGTAGTTAATTTTTTTTTTCTTGCCATAATAATTTGGTGAGTCTGTCAGTTGTGAAAGGAAAGAAAGAATAAGAAACCAACAGACTCAATAGTTATAACCTAATAATTTAAGCATCTAAAGAGGGAGCTTAAATGTGTGATATTTATACCACAAGATGTGGTATATTTACAAGTCAAAAGGCATAGGTTTTTTACTAAATGTTCGCTTGTCAAGAGTAATAGGATTTTGTTTAAGTTTTCCATTAAACATCAATTTGTCTATTATTCGTTGAACTGTAAAAGCTCCAAAACGACAATTAAACACTATCCAACGCATCTGATCCACCGACAGCATTCCAGACTCATAATCTTGTTGTATTTGTAAAACTATTTCAATTTTTTCGCCAGTGGTGTAGTCGTTGGAATAGCTTAATTGTAAAGGTTTGTTATTAAAGTAATAAAGTTCTTCATTCATTTCTTAAAACCTTTAAAACCTTTCTTATAAGATATAGTATTGTTAAGGTTAGTATTGTTCTTCTTAATATTAAGTAAATTATACTTACCCCCCTGCTTATTTAATAAGTAGTCAGGTGCTTGTATTTTAGGTAGTCTTAACTCATATTTATTAGCAGAGGTCTTTCTGTGGATAATTAGGTATTCTTTCTTAATAAGCTCATTTTTGGCTCTTTGTAGTGTAGATAAACACATGTCCAATTTTGTCATTAATGTGGCATTTCTCAACACCCTAAATTTTGGCGATAAATACCTTAAATAGACAAATAAGGCTTTAGCCTCCTTGCTCAACCCTTCATCAACTATTAATTGATTTGGGATCATGGTAAACCCTTTAGTAGTCATAAATTCTTTCCTTTGTGGGTAAGTGTTTTATACTTAATCATTTTACAATCAATCAGAACATTTAGCGAACATAAATTAATTTACACTCTAGGGTTTCTATACTTGCTTAATAGAACAAAATGTATATAAATATTGTATGTTTAACGAATCAAGAAAAGGAGAGAATATGATACTAAATAGACCAAATGATTCTATAGAAGATATAATTAAAATATCTGTATATGAACAAGCAAATAGAAAAACAATTAAGAAACAAAAACTAGCCAAAAATTGTTATGAGTTTATCAATCAATTTATTGATAATGAGATAAACAGTAAAGCTAAACTACAACCGATTGATGGGTTCTTTTATAAAAATTTACCTTATCAACAAAATATAGAATTTAATGAAAATGCTAATTTTGATGATGTAGAAAAATTTGTTAATTGGATTAAAAAATTTACTGTTAACAAAGTAAAGACTGAAACT
>NZIN01000063.1 GCA_002689905.1 Rickettsiales bacterium | reverse complement strand
TTAGTTTTTTGTCTGTTAGTATAAATTTTGCTACCCGCTTGTAGCGCTATCTTTGCTAAACTGAACCAAGCCATAATTAATATAGTTTTGCTGTCTTCTGCTTTTCTTTTAACACGCCTTTTTGTCCTTTTACGGCAAAAGTTTGTGTTTCTTGTGGATTCGTAGTTTCGATTTCAATACCACCAGTTCTATATCCATCTTTATTGATGAATTGACTGTGATCTATAGAAACTTTGTCTCCGTTTTTTATTTTTTTCATATTTTCTCCTTAATCTTCTATGCCAATGACTGTATTACCTGTTCCAGACTTTGCAAGTGATACTCCAGCCCTTAGTTTAGCTAATTTTTCGTTTTGTTCAAGCTTTTCTTCTTGTGTATTTTTGTTCATCATCGCTCTCATACGATCTAAATCAATTCTTTCCTTGCCTTCACGCTCTTTTCTTTCGTTTTCCATTGCTCTAAGGTCAACTTCTCTAGATTTTAGCTTCAATAGAGGGTCTCCATCTAGTTGTGATGTAATTTTGTTTTCTTCTTTTGCAAATTCTGCTGTTAATTCTCCTATTAAGATAGCTTTTCTACCTTCTATCTTTTCTAAACTAGCTTTTACTTGTTGTGCAACCATAGGATCTTGCATTGCAGCTTGTTGAAGCTGTTGAACTTCTAATAATTCTTGTTGAAACTCTAATTGTACTTGTTCTTGTGCCATAATTGCAATGTGCTCTAGTATATTTTTTTGTATTACACCCATAACCATAGGTGCATTTCTAACCATATTGATTTGCATGAAGTTTAAATGCGCTTCAATGTGTGCTCTGTGGTCTTGACCAGGAAAAGCTTGGAATGGTTTCATACCTAACGCTTGAATGTGTTCCATACTTGGATCCATTGGTGTTGGTTGTTGAGGTGCTGGTAAAATTGCATTGATATTTTTTACACCAATCGCTTCATACATAGATCTGTATGCTTGATACAAGTTATGAATTTGTGGATTAGATTGTGCTAATTGTAATTGTGTTTGAGCCATAGATATTCTCTGTGTTTGTGAAAATATATTTGGATCAGCTATAGGTAAAATATCTACTCTGTCATCAAAGTCCATCATCTTGATTGTTCTTGATCCGCCAACTACATCATAAGGATATTCTTTTGGTAAATAAGTTTTAAATACATTAGCTAATAATTTAAACTCTTGTTTTAAACCAACGTACAATCTTTTGTGTATCGCTGACATTACTCTTGAACCTCTTTCAAGTAATGCAACAGTTGTACCGACAGCAGCTTGTTGGTTCATATCACCCACTTGTGCATCTGCGATAGACGCGAAACGTTGACCTGCTCCAACAACTATACCTAATAATTGTAAAAGAACCGGTGATGGTTCTTTGTAAGGTAGTGTCATAAACTGATCACGAATGTTGCCACCCGGAGCGTCTACATCTCTAAACTCTCCAGGTTGCAGGGGTTGTGCATCGTCCCGAACTCGGATGCCTCTGGATTTAAATCCAGCTGGTAAATTTGCTAATGTGCCTGCATCTAATAATTGTCTTAATGCAGATGTTGCAGTTCTAGATAATCCACCAATCATGTGTATTAAACCAAAACCATAAAAACCTAAACCTGGTAAAAATTTAAAATGTACAAAATAATTTACTTTATTTTTTTGTGGATCATTTTCTTCGTAATTTCTTTTAATTGATAATATTTTTCCTGAGCCTTCTTCAACTGTTACAACGTATGGAAGTTTTATTCCTGTAGGCTGTCCGTCTTGACCTACGTCTTCAAAACCTTCTAGATCTATATTCACATGACACTCTAATAGAGTATACATATCATCTTGTTTGGTTTGTTTAACTCCTTCAAGCTCTCTTTCTTTCTTAGTAATCTCGTCTGTGTCCATGTTAGGACTATTTAAATCTATATCGGAATAAAATCCTGAAACTTGTTGTTTTCTTAAATCGTTCTCCGACATTTTTATAATGTGAACGACAGATTCTGCGTCGTCTAAACTTGTTGCTGAGTAGGGTACCACCAGATCATCGGCAGGTACAAATTTTGAGACCGCCCTACCCAAAAGATCATCATAATAGACCTTCTTAAAAGTTGATCCACTTAGAGGGAGATAGAAAAGCATTTGATCAAACTCCGGCTCATATTCTTTCATCTGGTCCATGATCTGGTAATTCATAAAATCTTTTACACGATTCGATTGATCTTGTTTCTGTGGAGTTTGTGCTCCCAGGATCTGTGTTCTTACAGGTCCATCTGCAGGTAATAATTCTTTATATGCCTGTGCTTGAAATTGAGTTATTGCTTCTGATAATATTGGATGTGTTACACCTGAAGCACCTTTGAAAGGTTCTGTTCTTCTGTCATATTTAAAACCAAGAAGATCCAAACCATTTCTATAAGTATCTTCCCAATCTTTTCTTGATGTTCTGTAATCTTTGTAATCAGAAACTAATTGAGAACCTAAAGGGTCTAAAATTGACTCGTCTAATAATTCTGCTAAATTTTGAAAATGTGATGTTGATTCACCAACTACTGCGTTAGGATCAAATGAAATCTCAGCTCCACCATCAGGCATCTCTGTAACTTCAACATCAGATTCTTCTTTTGGTTCGTTTGGGATTTGTACTGTTTCGTTGGTATTAATGTCTTCGACTTTTAATTCCGCTTCGTTAGGTAATCCTTTTTCTATTTCAGCCATAACAATATTCTATAGGGTTTGATATGCTCCTGCAATGCCTTGATACATAGGTCCTCTCTCCGGCGCTATTGTATCAGTTAATCCACCTTTGTAAAAGCCTTTTTTTCCAGTTATTTCTTCTTCGATCTCTTTGACTATATCATCTTTAATATCGTCAACATCATCAAAAGTGCCATCTCTACTAGGTACTTCTTGAACTTCATCATATTCATCAGGTGGTTTTTTACCTTTTGTAGTCTCATCTGCNTGACCTTTTTTGAGGTAGAAAGTTGATCTATCTTCAATAGTATCANAAGNNNCATCTNNACNNNNTTNCANAACCATATTTATCTCTTGTAACTCTAACATCTCCTGAAGCTAAATCTTCCACTAATTCATATTCAGAACCATCTTNACCTCTGTAAACGGTTGCTTCTTCTANATCANTTTGTGTTCTTCGTTTATTAGGAGTTCCAAGTTTTTTAATNTTTTCTACTAACATTAAAAATTTATCNTAACCAAGTTTTACACCCTCTGCAACGNCAGGTGCTGCAGTTTCAACTGCTTTNGTTGCAGGTTTTATATACTTACCTACAAATGGTAAAGCAGCTAATATACCCATACCTTTTATAAATTTTCTTCTTCCTTTATCTATTGGTCCACCTTCTTTAAAACCTTCTCCATAATAATCTATTAACTCAGGTGCTTCAGAAGCTATCCTTGCTTGTCTATTTAATTCTCTTTGAGTATTTAATCTTTCCTGAACTCCTGCTAAATTAACGGACTCAATACCTTGTAGATCAGGTGTATAAAAATCAGAACTTAAATCAGACTTATCAGACTCTATCAACTCTCTAGTCTTAGCTTGTCTTTCCACAGGAGTCATTCTTGAAACATCTTGAATACCTTGAGCTGCAGTTTGTAACATAAAAGGACTTGCTAAAACTTCTGCAGCTGACTTACCTTTTTGCATTTCGTTAATCATAAATCCTGCTTCAAGTGGTATGGCTAAAGGTGCTAATGCTTTACCTGCTGCTTTAAAACCTTTACCAATAAGTTGTCTTCCTTTTTTAGTTCCTACTGCTGCAGCTCCTGTTCCTGCTGCAACTGTTTCTGGTAAAATACTTCCTGCTTCTGTGCCATCTGCTGCTGCGGCAGCTGTTGATCCTAACCCCAATACACCAACTGTTCCTATACCTAATTTTGATGAAGTTCCAAACTCTAAAGAATCTTTTAAATCATTAATTTGTTCTCTTGGAAAACCTGCTTTTGTATAAAACTTATCTAAATTAAATTTAGTTTGATCTAAAACATTTCTTTTATAAATTTCTTTTTGCTCTTTATTTAAATCTTTAAAAAATTTTGCATTAGGGTTTATTTGATCTACTAATCCCACTCTAAAAGCAGGATTAACATTTGACATATCAACAAATAAATTTTCTGATTTAAAAGTTTGTCCTTGTTTTGGAATGTTAATATCTATTTTTGGTATCCTGTTTTCTTGTCCTTTAAAATACTCACCTTGATATGTTGTAGTTTTCTTAGTTCCAGGATTATAAAGGCTTGTTCCCTCTTTAGATAAATTTGCAACATCATCTATAGCTTTAGAATGTAAAGCGTTCATTGTGTTTTTAATTTCTTGTAACTCTTCTATTTCTTTAGATCCTATTTTTTTACCAACAAGTTTATTTAACCTTTTTAATAAAATATCGTGTTTACTTTCATATCCTGTTGCTTCTAAAATACCTCGATTAACTATTGGATCTTGAAAAGTTAAAGTGTTAATTTTATTTATATTAGAATTTTTTGTTAACTTTGGATATTTATCTGTAATTTTTACAGACAAAGGGTGACCAACATCTTCTATTGCGTTTGGAACAAATATATCTTCTTCTTTAGATATTTTTCTAGCCTGATTTGCAAAATTGCCAAAAAAATTTTTTAAGTCTGGATCTAATTTATTATCAATCTTAAGTCTTTCCGTTGCTGATGTTCTTTGTCCTTTAACAAGTTTTTTTTCATAACCCTTTGTTATTTTATTTACCGCATCACCTAGTTTAAATTTTTTCATTCTTCCTGTAGTAGCTTTGTTAGCTACTCCAAATCTTTTTAGATCAGCAGTAAGGTTGTCTAAAAAAACTTTATTCGAAACATCCACACCAAGGATATTACCAATATCGGTAGGTGAATAAAATTTATTTTTATTAAAATTATTTATTCTATCTTTAAGAAAATTTTTATCTGTTTTTACTTTAGTAGTTGCATCTGTATAAGGTATTAAATTTTTTGGCGTGGAAACCGTACTAATTTTTTTAGCACCTGTACCTATTCCTATTCCACCTTTACGAGTGCCTGTTTCTGCTTCTCTAACTCTATCAAATATACCTCTTATTTTATTTCTATCTTGTCCTATTGCTTCTGCGGCCGCACTAAAATTACCATTATGTTTTTTATTCATAAAATCTGTAAAAGCTTCCATAAAATTTTTTTGAGGAGTAAAATCTGTTATTTTTTCAACTCTTGCTGATCCAGTTCTTACAGGAATTTTTTTTAACAAAGCCTTTACCACACCACCTGTACTAAACATATCTCTTACTTCATCAGGATTCTCTAATGCAGGTTTTGCTTTTTCAAAGTTAGCGTCTCTTATCTTTTGTAATTCTTTCTCTGGCTTTTTCTTAGGAAGCAGCGGTCCGCGCTCCCCTTTTAATCTATCTAGTATCTCTATAAACATTTATTTTTTCCTGAACATTGTAGCGAGACCACCGAATGCAAAACCGTCGAACGCGCTACCATCTTTTTCCATTTGTTCTTCTATTAGATCTAGTAACTCTTTCCTGTCGTTGTCAGATAGTTGCTTAAACTCAGCACTCTTGCCACTGATTAAATCTTTTGCGTATTGTTTATTTTCTCTAGGACTATTTAATTTTATTTGTGTAGAGATACCACCTTTAATTCTTTTAGGGTCTATTAACTCATCAAAAGTTTCATCACCTCTAAGTTGAGTAGAAGATTTTTTAGACATACCACCTTCGATAACTTCAGGTTTAAAACCTTTAAACATTTCTGATTCATCGATTGCCTTTGCCATGGTACTTCCTGGTTGTACACCTGGCGGATAACTCTTTTGCATAAAGCCTAATTCATTTCTTTGATTGTGTGGTGGATATTTTTTGTTAAACAGATCTCTTAATGTTTCGATTCCTGAGTCAGCTTGATCTTTTTTTCTCATTGCACTAGCTTCTGCAATAGCTAATTCATCTAACTTAGTATTTTCTGCAGGAGTAGGAAATCTTTTATTTGATTTAACAAATTGTTTGAACAGCATATCTTTTGCTATTCTAAAAAAACTAGCCATTAGTAATACTCCATGTCTCTTTTAAAACTAGGTTCAGTAATTTCATCATCTTTATAATCCTCCGGGTGAGATACGAATCCTCCTTCTCTGAATCTACGAACAGCTTGAGTAGTTGAATCAACCAAGTCGTCGTGATCGCCATAAGGAAACGCAGCACATTCCTCTATAACTTCTTCCGCAAACCTTTTATTGGGCGCCCATATCATACCAGACTCAAATAATGGTGAACAAGCGTTTACTCTAACATATTTATCATTGCCCCTATTAGGACTATAATTTACCACTGGTATACCCATTTGACGTAATTCGTGTGTCAAAGGTAATCCAGAAGCCTTAGACTCTATCACAACTGTCTCAGGTTTCCAATAGTTGTATTGCTCTAATGCCTTTCTTCTAAGATCAGGAAAATCATATCTACCTTTAAGAGAATCTAATAATATTAACTGATCAGGACCATCTGAATCTGGATTGAATACGCCCCAGGTCGTAATAGCTGAGTAATCTGCATTTTCTTTTTTTGAAAAGGCAGTGTCATAAGATTGTATAATATGTTTTAAAACAGGTATATCTTCTGATTCCCAAGTTCTCCACCATTCACGTTTGATGATCGCGCCTTCTTCTGACGTAGGATTCTGCATCCATTGTGCGTTCCACTTTGGTACAGACAAAGATGCTCTAACACCTTCTAATTCTTCTTGTTTCCAAAACTCTGGCCATAGTGGTTTTTCATTATCCATAATAGCAGGAAACTCTACTAGTTCCCATTGATCTGCTTTTGGATCTTTGGCTTGTGCTTCCATAAGTTTTTGAGTCAAATCTTTTATTGACCAACGAGTCATTACAACAACAATAACTCCACCAGGTTGAAGACGTTGTCTTGGACCAGATGTGTACCACTCATATGCTTTTTCTAATGCTTCAGGATTAAGTGCGTCTTGCTCAGAGTGTGGGTCATCTATAATCAATAAGTCCGCACCACGGCCCGTGATTGCCGAGCCAACACCGGCTGCATAATATTCGCCACCTTGTGATGTTTCCCATTTGCCCGCGGCCTGCGAATCTTGTTTCAATTTTGTAGAAAAAAAATTTTGATATTCTTCTGTATCAATCATACTTTTTGCTTTACGTCCGAACCTTATAGCTAGTTCTGTATTGTGGGTCGTTTGTATAATTTTTAATTTTGGATTTATTCCTACCATCCAGGCAGGCAAGAAGTTAGAAGCAAACTCTGACTTCGTATGTCTTGGTGGCATATTAATGATTAATCTTTTTAATTTGCCTTGTGCAATTTTATTAAATTTTTTTGCAATAACTTTGTGGTGTCTACCTTCAATAAACTCTGGCCACATTTCTTTTACAAAAAATAAAAAATCTTTGTGAGCCTTCTCAGACTTTTCTATTACGGCTAGTTTATATTTCAAACGAAGATAATCAACTGCATCTTCATCTGACATATTTTTTATATCTTCTCTAATATCACCTTTTGTCATTATTTCATTTTTAACCCCTCCAGGTGTGTAAATCAAGCTATATAGGGGTATATATGTGGGACCCCTTTTTTGTTTTAGGGGGGTGGGTGGGCCCCCAATCAGCAAGTTTACCAAGT
>NZIN01000062.1 GCA_002689905.1 Rickettsiales bacterium | reverse complement strand
GCATAATAAATAAGCATAAGGAGTACATTAAATGGCAACAAAACAAGAAGTCGCAGACTACATCAACGCAAACTACGAGACGGTGTGGACCGCAGAGGAAGAGGCAAAGATCGACACTATGCTGACACCTGAACTGGCGACCATATTGATCAAGTTAGTAGGCGATGTGAGTTTCCTGACTGAAGTCAGAGACAACGCATCTAACAACGACTAGACAATGGCATACAAGATAAACAACACATTCGGAACCTTATTGGTCACACTAGCCGATGGGACTATTGACGTTGCGACTACCGACCTTACACTAATCGGAAAAGGATACGCAGGTTTCGGCGAAAGGTTGAATGAGAATCTTGTCAAACTGCTAGAAAATTTCAATAATACGTCTGCACCTGCGAACAAGGTTCAAGGACAGATGTGGTACGACAGGGTCGGCAACCAAATAAACGTATACACAGGATCAAAATGGAAGCCTGTTGGCTCAACAAGTAACTCTGCCACGGCACCTGCCAATGCAGTACAAGGTGATTTATGGTTTGATACAACGAACACACAACTTTATGTTTACAATGGTACAGCATGGACACTGGTTGGCCCAACAACAGTTTCAGGATCTGGAGTAACACAGGTAGTCACGGAAGTGGCACCAGACAACACAGGAGTTAATCAGTCATACTTGAAATTAGTGGTCAATGATGCGGTAGTAGGAGTGGTATCGAATGTGGCATTCACACCCAGTCCAACAGACACAACATCAACAGCACTGATATCGGCAGGATTTGCAACGGTGGCACAGGGTATTCAACTGTCAACGGCAGTATCGAGTGCAAAATTCAGAGGCACATCAGACGACTCGGACAAGTTAGGTGGTATCGCGGCGACGAACTATCTAAGATCAGACCAAAATGATTCAACAACAAGTTCTTTTAGTGTTTTAAATGACACAGGTTTAATACTAGGTGCTGGTTCAGATATCACAATGAGTCTGACAAGTGATAACTTAACTATTGCACAAACCACACAAGACAAAGATATTATTTTCACAGTAAACGACGGTGGGACAACAAAAGAGGCATTGAGGATCACGGGTTCTGCAGGAAGGATTGAACACCTGAGAGTGGGTGACCTAACTGTGGACGGAACCAACACCATAGTCAACACTTCAACATTGTCAGTGGAAGACAACATCATAGAATTGAATAGGAACATATCCTCAAATGCAGGAATGCCCAACTTCACAGGTTTAAAAGTCAACAGGGGTGAAACATCTGTTGCCACAGAACAGAACCTTTATTGGGTATGGGACGAGACATTCGCGGATGATGGATCCACAACTTATGGAAACGCAGGTGGTGCCTGGACAGCATTCAAGTCGGGCGGTGGACAAAACGAATTATCAGCACCCACGTTAGTGGACATAAGAGCAAACATAGTACATGCAACAACCACAAGTGCCATGTACGCAGATTTGGCAGAACGATACGAGGCAGACTGTGACACGGAAGTGGGAGATGTAGTGATTTTAGGCGGACATGCAGAGATAACGAAATGCAAAGACGAGCTGTCAGATGCTGTTTTTGGGGTGATTTCTGATTCACCGGCATTTTTAATGAATGCACAAGCAGGAAACAACGACTCGCACCCTATGGTGGCGCTAAAAGGCCGGGTAATGGTGAAATTACAAGGCACGGGCAAGGCGGGAGACCGTGTTGTGTCAGCCGGAAACGGTGAAGCAAGGATTGCCGAGTTGGAGGAATGTACCGCTTTTAACACCCTAGGCAGGCTGATCAAGCATAAATATAATAAAGAAACAGCATTAACAGAATGCGTGATAGGGGTTAAATAGAAATATGGCATATTCAGCAGGTGATACAATTTTAGACGACGAGTACAACGCTTTCGTAGGCAACAGTTCAAGTCCTTTTGGGATAAACCACATAGGTGGAACTGGGTCAGCACAATACGGACTGGGAGAATCGCATGTTGCCACAGTATCGGCGGGAAACACAGTCAACGCTTCACAGTGGAACTCATTGTTCTCTGCCATGGACGTGGTTGCGGCACACACAGGTGTGTCAATTTCATCTACAACAAACAAATCAGCAGGTGATAGCATAGCAATCATATCTGCACTTGTTNCCNACCTAGCATCATTGGCCACCGCGGTCGCAGGTGGAAGCACAGGCACATCGGCAACAACAACTTCATCAGCCAAACAAACAGCAAATTCAAGCTCAACTTGGAACAACTCATTCACAACTGAGTTGTCAGNGACATTCGCCANCGCCGACAAGATGAGACACTTCTTCAACGCAGGAGGTAGGGTCAGAGTCACACCATCAAGAACAGGTTCTGGAACAGCGGGCGATGGTTCGGGCGGTATTGATCCGGCATGGACCAACCTAAATAATTCTGTTGGTAATCTAGACATCAAGGCACATACTTCAACAAGATCAGGGTCAGGCGAGACGGTGAACACTAATGGTCTAGACAAAGGTTTCCATGATCTAACTACCAGTTACCAAACAATACTACAAATGAACGACGACACTTATCCTTATGCTTCCAATAGCCTGAAGATCGAGGCCAAGTTGAACGCGGCAGTGGGATCAGCAACTGTTATAACAGTAAAAACTACAGCCACAGACGGTACGACCAACTACACTTACAACAGTAACAACACCAGTAACATAGACTCTCAGGCTTACAGGAACGGCCAGCACAGGCACGAACTGTTCATAGTCAGCACAACATCAGCATCACTGACCAACGCACACGCAGAGTCATCAACTGCCACAGTAAGTAACACAACAACATAGTAGATTAATTTTTACCAGGTTGATTCTTCACCATAATTATTGTATAATTGTGGTATGGAAATAGACGAATTAAAAAAACAATCAGACAGGTCATTTGAGACAGCCCTCGCCAAGCAGAACGCTTTGGAGAAGGCCAGATCAAGGATGGTTTTTGCATACGACGGTCACCTGTTCCTGGCCAATGCCGAGACGATAAATCTAGTCAACGCAATGTCGGACAGAGATACATTCGTGTTACTAGACACCAATGATAACCCTGCGTTGATCGATGATCCAACTGCATTCCTCTCAAAACTGATCGAACGGAATCAGGAAGTTCTCAACAGTTATCATCAGATCTACATAGAACTACAAAAGCTGAGGTAGAATGACCTCGGGTGTCTTACTTTTTTGCTTCAATACAGAATTCTACAGGTATGACAAGATAGCGGCCAAGACCGTGCCTTTGATCAAAAAAAATTTAAACCTTCCTGTAACCATTGTAACGAACAAGGAGACATTCGAATGCCTGCCATCATTGGGGACAATAGATTACAAGATAATTGACAACGAGACAGGGAATCACATAAACAAGAAACCATGGCACAACCTTGACAGGTGGAAAGCCTATGAGATATCTCCGTATGATGTCACAGTGCTCATGGACATAGATTATTTCTGTTTCACGGATCAACTGTTGACTTACATCGATGCCGCGGAGGATTTACAGATCCATGATAAAGTTTATGACATCACAGGTAAAAATAGTTACGACTTTAGAAACAATTCCATCATACCGATGTTATGGGCCACAGTGATAATATTCAGGAAATCACCAAAGTCTAAGAGTGTGTTCGATATGGTACAATACATAAAAAAACACTATCAACATTTCTGTTCATTGTATCGTATTGATTTCCGTAATTTCAGGAATGACTATGCATTCAGTATTGCCATGCATCAACTGGAGGGCTTTGTTCCCACCAAGAAACTCCCAGCCAGGCTGATAACACTGCCTGCATTGGCCGAGGTGACACGGGTTGAATCAAACGGCATAGAATGGCAAATGGAAGGCAGGGTCGGAGCCATACAAGACAGTGATGTACACGTGATAGATAAAGGAGTGGCACATGTCTAAGGGTTTTATGTGGGTGTGTCAGAACAATAGCAACACAGACTATGCGAGGTTGTCGGCCAATCTAGCACAGACACTGAAAAAGTTCAACAAACACAACTCGGTTTGTGTGCTTACAGACAAGAACACCAAAATCAACTCTCCGCACATTGATGTCATTAAAATAATGAATGACGACGACAGCGAATCTCATGAAATCAAATGGGCAAATGAGTACAAAATTTTTTACACATCACCTTTCACACACACGATAAAACTGGCCGCCGACATGATGTGGAACACCAACACTGATTGGTGGTGGAATTACCTATGTCAGCATGACATGATTTTTGCGATCAACTGTTACAACTACAAAAACGAAATAGTAGAGAACTACAGTTATCGTCCTTTCCACAAGAGAAACCATCTACCAAACATTTATAGCGATTTAACATACTTTAGAAAAAGCCGTAAGTCCCATGGGTTTGGGACAATTTGTAAAGAGTTGACGAAACACTGGGAAGTAGTGAGAGATCATGCACTGATAAACTGTCATGACAAATATCCCAGTACTGATGTGGTGTATGCGTTAGCACACAGGATGATGGATCCTACGCAAAAAGATCTAGTCGACTATCCTTGGTTCAAATTCGTACACAACAAGAGATTCATTCACGATCTAGGACACGTCAGAGAGTACAGAAAGTACTTGATGCCGTTGAAAGTCAAAGACAGGATTGTGCTAGGTGGCCATGCCTTGACCAGACCATGGCACTATGTGGATAAAGACACAATAGAGGAGTTAGATGCCCGGATTTTTTGATGCATTAGAAAACTTCAAGCCTTTGGACAGGAAAAAGCCAACGGTTGAGATACAAGGAAAGGTTATGGAAGTGACACCGGAGATGTTTAAAAAAGTTATGGATCACGGGGCCGAAAATTTTGAGTTGGAGAACGACAAGATCGTTTTAAAACAAACTATAGTGCCTGGCAAAACTCATGAAATGTTAGTGAAATCGGAAGAAGGATATGTGTTCATAGACGGAGATCCTTGCTGGCCTGACACAATAAAGGAAGGAGGATACACATGGCAGATAGAACAAGAATAAGTGATTTAGATTTTGTGTATATCTCGTTCAGAGAACCAAACAAGGAAGAGAACTGGGCAGATCTCAAGAACAAGGTGCCATGGGCCAAACGTGTCGATGGTGTGGTAGGTTTTGATAATGCACACAAGGCGGCCGCCGAGCTGGCAGAAACAGATTTTTTCATAAGTGTGGACGGAGATAACATTATAGATGAAAAATTTCTACTAGAGACGTTAGATTTCTCCCTGACCGATAAGAATTCTGTTCACAGATGGCGGGCCTATAACAACGTCAACGGGCTGGTGTACGGAAATGGGGGACTTGTTGGTTGGTCAAAAGAGACCTGTCTCGACATGAAGACACACGAGAACGCAGACAATGATGAAAATCAAATTGATTTCTGTTGGGGAGTACCACATGAGAATCTACAAAACTGTTATTCGACCACAGTGATAAATGCAACACCACAACAGGCGTTTGTTTCGGGTTATAGGGAAGGGGTCAAGATGAGCACAGAAAAAGGAAAACCTTTGCAACCAGAAAGTTTTTCTAAGCAAATATGGAAAGGGAATCTCAGAAACCTAGCGACCTGGATGTCAGTGGGTGCCGACATGGAAAACGGAAAGTACGCAATGATGGGGGCAAGGTTAGGATGTTATAACACTGTACTTGCAGGCAAGGATCACATAGGCGTGCGGGATCTTGAGAACATGGAGAACATATTCACGTCATTTAACACGACGAATGACATAGACAAGGAACTCCTGGTGTATGGGGAAAGCATAAGACAGAGATTGGACATACCAATCGCCGATTATGATGAAAATCAAAGTAAATTCTTCAAGTACGCCATGGACGCACAACTGAATCGAGGGGTGCAAGATCGTGAGTCCAAGTAATTACAGGAATGATGCACTAAAGGCCAAGGAGAAACTACAGGAAGTTTCGCCCACCATGTGCCTGGCCAAATGGAACCAGACGTCATTGCACCTACCAACAGGCATGACCAACAGTTGTTACCACCCACCGCTACACGAGATAGATGCCACGGAACTTGCAGACAATCCTGCGGCACTGCACAACACAAAAGAGAAACAGAGACAAAGACAACAGATGCTCAAAGGCGAGCGACCCGAGGGTTGTTCATACTGTTGGAATATGGAGGACACTGGAGAGATGTCAGACAGGCATTATAGATCCGGTGAACCATGGGCCATGCAGGACTTCGACATCATACGGCAGAATCCCATAGATGAAAGGCACACTCCGAGGTACGTGGAAGTGAACTTCAACAACGCTTGTAATTTCAAGTGCAGTTATTGTTCTCCACAGTTCTCGACCACGTGGGGCAAGGAGATCGACAGGTATGGCCAATATCCCACATCTCCACCTCACAATGCACCAGAGCACTTCCAGGGAAGAAGGCGTCCCATACCCAACAGGGAAGACAATCCCTACGTGACAGCGTTCTGGAAATGGTGGCCCACACTGTACAAGAATTTGAAACACTTCCGTATGACCGGAGGAGAGCCCATGATGGATGTAAACACCTACAAGGTGTTCCAGTACATAATTGACAATCCAAAGGATGACCTACACCTAAACGTGACAAGTAACATGTGCCCGCCAGATAAAAAATTAAAGGAAAAATACTTCAACATGGCACAGGAGATCTGTATGCAGGAGAAAGTTGAACACATGATGCAGTTCGTTAGTGTAGATGCGTTCGGCAAACGTGCGGAGTATATTCGCGACGGATTGGACTTCAACTACATGATGGACAACGTTGAAGAATTCCTTGATCGTATCCCGGGACGTAATTCAATAACCTTCATATGCACATACAACAACCTAAGTATCACAAGCATGGACAAACTATTACAGAAAATACTAGAACTGAGAACCAAATATTCAAAGACCTATCAGAGGGTATGGTTCGATGTGCCACTGCTGAGACAACCTGCATGGCAACAGATAACGCTACTGCCCGAGTCGTATCAGAGCATACACGAAGACAATATAAAATACATGCAGGCCAATTCCGGAGAGGACAACGGGCTACACATATTCAAGGACTTTGAAATTCAAAAGATGCAACGTAATCTAGCACACTGGCGAGAAAATGCGGACGCAAGTACGCAAAATAAAAAAAACTTTTACGCTTTCTTTAATGAACACGATCGAAGACGTCTTACAAGATTTTTGAATACCTTCCCTGAGATGGAAGAATTCTGGGAGGAGTGCAAAAACGCAAATGGATGATTTAGAATATAAAAAACAAATACTAGATCCAAAGAGTGCAAGTTTCTGTGGAGCCAAGTGGTACAACGCGACCATATGGTTGGGATCGGGGATGACCACGAGCTGTCATCACCCACTCCCACACAAGATTGACCTGGAAGCGATCAAGACAAATCCAAGTGCGATACATAACACAGTACAGAAGAAAGCAGAACGTAAACAGATGCAGTGTGGAGACAGACCCAAAGGTTGTGAGTACTGTTGGAAGATAGAAGATATTGACAGAGATAACATTAGTGATAGAGTTTACAAATCAAAAATATTCACAAACGAAGCATTGGACGAAGCACACAAGGCAGACCCAAACACAGATTGGAATCTTAAAACACTGGAAATAGCATTTGATAGGACTTGCAACTTTGCCTGTACATACTGTAATCCTGCATTTAGTTCTACATGGGCAAACAACATAAAACAAAAAGGCCCGTACACAGGCATGATCACAGACGGACGTAATCACTTTACCCATGCACACGACTCAGCTGAACCATACAAGAAGGATGAGAGCAATCCCTATGTTGAAGCATTCTACAAATGGTGGGAAACAGACCTACACAAAAGTTTAGATGAATTAAGAATAACAGGAGGCGAACCAATGATGTCACCTAACTTGTGGAGACTACTAGATTGGATAGAAACACAGGGAGACAAAATGAATCCCAACATGCGTATTGCAATTAACTCTAATTTGGGTGCAAAGCAGAGCATCATAGATAGATTTAAAACCAAACTGAAAGGATTTAAGAACTTCCATCTGTACACCAGCATGGAGGCGACACATAGACAAGGAGAGTATATCAGGGACGGATTAGACTACGGAGAATGGTTCTCTAATCTTTTACACATGATGGTGGACAAGGTCCCATCAGAGATCCATAACATGTGTACAATTAACGCACTGTGTTTGGAATCACTGCCGGAGTTACTAGAGAAGATGGTGTGGTTCAAGGGTGCAAGTAAGGTGTACGGGCCAACACTCAACTACACACTTAATATTTTGAGGTTCCCCAGCTTCCAATCACCGCTTGTGCTACCGGACGACCTGAGAAATAAATTTAAAGGGGACTTGGTAAAGTTTTTAAATAGTAATGAACAGCATCTAGAACACATGGAGATTAATCAAACACAGAGACTAATTGACTACCTGGATGTTGTGAAGACCCCACACGCAGGGGCGGCCGAACAGAACAAATTACAAAAGGACTTTAAAGCATTTTACAGTCAATACGACAAACGATCAGGAAAAGACTTTGAAAAGACTTTCCCAATAATAGGAGAATGGTACCGTGGGATATAAAGAATGGACGATAGACACGGAGTGTCCTTTCTACACGGACCTAGAACCACTGTTTTTAGACAAAGGTAAGGACGAGAGTGACAGTAAAACAACGCACCTGGGTCATCAGTTCGAGGTCACAGGATCAAAGTTAATTGATTGGAAAAAAATAAGGTTATGGATGTTAGAAAAAATAAAACCCATGGAAGTCGTAGAAATTGAACTCATGAAAGCATGGTGCATTGATTATCAGGATGGGGGTTACCAAACCATGCACAGACACAGTGTCGGAGGCCTAGGCGGCGTGGGAGTGGTCATATCACTAGACGATCAACCAGAAGAAAATAAAACGGGCAGGTTGTACACTATAAACAACAACGCCTACACAGATTATAGACCTCACAAAGGACGGGCAGTAATAATCACTGGTGGAATATGGCACGGTGTTTACCCAAGCAAAAATCCACGTAGAACTTTTGTGGCGGATTATAAAATTAATAAAATAAAGGGAATAACACATGGCATACGAGTACGGGGCTAAGGAACCTGAGAAACTAAAGATCAAAGACATGACTCCCAAGGAAAAGGAGTTATTGTTAGAGAGCGATTCGTTCTGCATGATGCCTTGGTTACACATTCATGCATTTCCAGACGGCAGGGCTTATCCTTGTTGTTTTGCCCTGGACAAATATCCTGTAGGAAACTTAAACAAAGATTCCATGTCAACAGTGTTTAACGGTCCTGACATGAAAGAGATGCGTGTGAACATGTTGAACAACAAAAAAAGCAAACAGTGTGGCAAGTGCTATGACCAAGAGAAATCAGGATTCTTCTCGTTACGTTTAAGTTCCAACAAGCACTTTGGACACAACATAGGAATGACAGAAAACACGCAGGCAGACGGTACAGCGGATTTTGTCATCAAGTACTGGGATATAAGGTTCAGTAACCTTTGCAATCTTGCCTGTAGAAGTTGCGGAACATGGTTCAGCAGTAATTGGTACGAGGATCATAAAAAACTTAACGGTGCTCCACCTAACCATGCCAAGGTGATCAAGGTAGGTAGAAGTTCAAATGACATATGGGAACAGATGTTAGAACAGTTTGAACATGTTGAACAGTTCTACTTCGCAGGAGGCGAACCGATAATAATGGAAGAACACTACAGGATNNTNAAAGAGTTAGATAGACGTAANATGTATCATGTGAGATTAATCTACAATACAAACTTCACAAGAACAAAGTACAAAGACATTGATGTATTGGAATTGTGGAAAAAGTTTGATTCTGTTTCGATAGGAGCCAGTCTCGATGCCGAGGGAGACAGGGGAGAGTACATGCGTAAGGGCACNGTATGGAAAGATATAGTGGCCAATAGAAAACGTATGATGGAGGTTTGCCCAAATGTAGATTTCTACATATCTAGCACAGTAGGATTAATAAATTCATTACATATTGTTGACTTCCACAGAAATTGGGTAGAACAAGGGTTATTGAAACCGCAGGACTTCAACTTTAACTTGTTACAGTATCCATATGCACAAAGAATAGACTTGTTGCCAGATCANTTCAAACAAAAAGTAAAAGAGAAATACGAAAAACATTTAGAATGGTTACGACCACTTGATCATTTGACTAGAGCCACAAAAGGTTTTGAGTCAGGATTGGATTACATGATGAGAAGAAATAATTCAAGCGATCTGGGAAAATTCAAAGATACCATGCAGAGGATGGACAATATAAGGGATGAAGATATANTTAAAACNTTTCCNGAGTTAGCAGAATTGTATGAAACGGATTAAACCCAGCGAAGGCAACAAGACATTCTGCATGGCACCGTGGACGCACACGTATCTGTCACCTCAGATGGAAAGAAGGTTATGTTGTAGTTCACGCGAAACACCGGAGAACTTCGAGCAATACATAGACGCAGTGGATCAAACGGGAAAAACGGATAAATTACATCTCACCACATTGGAGCAACATTGGAACTCAGATTACATGAAAGCAGTAAGATTGAAGTTGTTAGCGGGCGAGGAGATTCCGCAGTGTGCTGTGTGCAATCACAAATTGTTGAATGAGCAGGTTTATAGGCAACACTTCAATTGGTTGTACAAAAACAAAGTAGAAGAAGCATACGACAGCACAGACGAAACAGGCGCCACTACAATGCAGACAGAAAGTTTTGATTATAGATTTTCTAATTTGTGTAATTTCAGTTGTAGGATGTGTGGTGACATGCTCAGTAGTACTTGGGAAACTGAAAACAAAAAGCACGGAAAAGGCGATTACGAAAAATACAGGATATGGGGCAGGAAAGATATTAAAGAGCAATTAGTAAAATTCCATGACCAGCAAGTAGTAAAAGAGTTCACAAAGGCAGTAGAAGAAAAACGTATTTCTGAACTGTATTGGTGTGGTGGAGAACCTTTGATGTGGAAGATACATTGGACAGCGATGGAGAGGATCAAGGAGTTGGGCTATGCTGACAAAGTGCTGGCCAGATACAATTCAAATATGAGTCGTATCAACTTCTATGGCAAGAATTTGTTTGATGACATATTAAAATTTTTCCCTAAGTTCCAAATATGTGCATCTATCGATGGCACAGGGGAAGTGGGAGAGTACATTCGTACTGGACTGAAATATGATGAATGGTTAGACAATATAAAGTATGGATTAAAATTTTGCGATAACAACCATGCTTATAAAAGAATGCAATTGGATCTTACTATCACACTACCAGGATTGTTTGATCTAGAAAACATGGTCAAATTGAGTAATGATTTAAACATTGAACTACTCACGAAACAAGTTTTCAATTTTTCACATGACAATGCCATGGCGCCGTTGTTCATGCCATACGACATAATGAGCGAGATAATAGATGATGCTCGGGAAAAAACAATCAAATACAAAAATCCAAAACTTAAAAATTTCTTTGGACAGTTAGACGAAATGCAGAGACAAAAAAGGAACAATGAGTTAGTATATGATGAAGAGTTATATAAGAAAGGACAGAAACAAGGCAAGGCAGAGATAGAACGTTTAGATAGGATCAGGGGTACAGATATTAAAAAAATATTAGTAAAAAACAAAAAGGCATTAGAGTGGTGGACAAGTATATAAAATCAAATGTTTGTCCTTTACCTTGGACGCACTTGGAAGTTGATGTGAATGGCGGTGCTTCTCCTTGCTGTCTGTACAAAGGTAGTGTACCAGATGTAAAAGTATATGAACAAAGTTTGAGTTCGATACAGAGCACAGAATACATGTCTAGTCTGCGGGAACAGTTCCGTAATGGAGAAAGACCTAAAGGTTGTCAGAGTTGTTGGCAGGAGGAGGATGCAGGCAAGACATCTAAAAGACAAAACTCAATATACAAAATGAAGAAAAGTCTAACAGACTGGACACCTAATAGCGAGCCAACACTGAAGTTCATTGACTTTAAGTTGGGCAACGTGTGTAATCTTAAATGTAGGATATGTGGATCATGGAGTTCCAGCAAGTGGGCACAGGAAGAAATAGATTATGAAACAGCCAAAGGTGGAGATAATCCCGTGGCAAGAAAACAACTCAAGGAGGGCGGCTGGCCTAAAAAGAACCCACAGTTCTTCGAGGAGTTGCAGGAGGATCTGAAACACGTGGAGTACTTTGAATTCACAGGCGGAGAGCCGTTCATGATCAAGGACCACTTCAAGATCCTGATGCACTGTGTTGAGAAGGGATATGCCAAGAACATAGACATACACTACAACACAAATGGCACACAGCTACCACCACAGGAGATATTTGACCTATGGAGTTGCTTCAAGCATGTAGAAGTGGCATTCAGTATTGATGATGTGGGAGAACCTTTCGAGTACCAGAGGCATCCTGCCAATTGGAGAGAAGTAAATCAAAATCTTGTCAAGTTCAAAGAGATGAAAACTCCCAACATGGACTTCCAGATATGTTCAACGGTGAGTATATTCAACGTGTTCAACTGGGCCAAGATGGCATTGTGGGTGGCACAGTTCCAACCCAAGTTCTTCTACGTGAACACCTGCTTTGACCCAGATGTGTTCAACATACAGACACTGCCACAACAGGTCAAAGACATAGTCACAGACAGATACCACATGCTCACGGACTATCAACCCAGCATAAGATTCATGAATGCCGCTGACAGGGATTCGCCAGAGATAAGAGCAGAAAGAAAAAGAAGAATACTGCAAACGGATCAGTACAGGAAAGAAAATTTTGGAGATATGTTCCCACTTTTAAATAACATACTTAAAATATATGACTAAAAAATTTATAGCGGGCGGTTGCAGTTTCACTTTTGGGCATGAACTGAGTGATGACCAACAAGGACGAGTGCCAAGCAAAAAAACATGGGCATATGGATTGAAACCAATCGATCATCAGTATATTTGTGTGGCATCTCCAGGTTCGGGAAATTCGGGTATAGCACGTAGGGTTTTTAATGCAGTGTCTAGCGACCCTGATGTTGGTTGTGTGGTTGTGATGTGGAGTTTCCTTTCCAGGTATGATTGGGCCATGCCCAGACACCGGGATTTAGAAAAAACACGATGGGCATCACTTTCACCTTGGGACACAGAAACAGGAAGCCAAGAGGCATTTAAAAGTCTATCAGAGTCGTCGGAACAACAGGAACAATGGAAAATTAGGGATGAAATGTTCAAGGAAACTGGTGTACGAGATTTTGCGAATGCAATTTACAAGTATGCCGCTAATCAATACCATGAAACCTACCTCGGTTGGAAAAGTATCATCTGGTTACAAAACATTCTAGAAAAGAAACAAATACCGTACATGTTCACACTAGCAGATAACACTTTATTCTATGACCAATTAAAAGAGCACAAAAACCAAGACGGCTTCATGACGGCCTTACACAATGAGATAGACTTTACCAAATGGTTCTCGTTCGGAGAAAGAATGATGGGATTTAATCAATGGGCAATGATGGAAGAATATCCACGTGGAACAACACATCCACTTGACGAGGCCCACCAAGATGCTGTAAAATTAATGTTACCGACTTTTAACAAACTGATAGGAGGACAAAAATGATCAACTGGATAAAGAACCTGATCAACAAGATCCGACAAGAGATCAAGTACAGGAAGAGACTCAAAGAGTTGAAAAAGAAAGACCCATTCATATACAAATAAAATGGTACTTGCAAAAATTAAAAAGGCACTGGAGAAGAAGCCAAAGTTTGAATTAACAGAGTTGCCGTACATAGATGTCACGGAAGATCCGGTACGACCAGAATTAAGCCTAGAGTTCAGGCAAACACATGGTAGGAAGATCTACGGCATCAAGGACGAAGAAGGCGACATAGCGGCTGTCATGTGTTTCGCATTCACAAACGGAATACCAAAGAGCGTGGAGGAGATGGACACCATGAGTCGGGACGCCGCCATGCAGGCAATACACAGGGCAGGCGTGCAAGGTTCGACAGCAATAGCCTACACAGTGTGGGCCAAGAAGAA
>NZIN01000061.1 GCA_002689905.1 Rickettsiales bacterium | reverse complement strand
CATTTTTTTTTGTTTATTGGATAAATTAACAGGAGTCTCTACTTCAGCTTCTATATATAAATCACCATGACCACGACCTTGAAGAATTGGCATACCTTTACCTTTTAATCTAAATCTCTTTCCATTTTGAGTGCCTGATGAGACGCTAATTCTAATTTTACCACCTCCAGGAGATGGAACTTCTATGCTTCCGCCATTTGTTGCCGTATAAAAATCTACAGGAGTACTAATAAACAAATGTTCTCCTTCTCTATTAAATATGTTATTTTCTATCATACTAATATATAAATATAGGTCTCCAGCAGTTCCTCCATTTTTACCAGCCTCACCTTCCCCTGCAACTCGTATACGAGTACCTTCATCCACACCAGCTGGTATTTTTACAGATAATGATTTTTCTTTATTAATAACTCCTGTTCCAGAACAATGTCTACAAGGATTAGCTATTATTCTTCCTGTTCCATTACATGTACCGCAGGTTCTCTCTATGGTGAAAAAGCCTTGACTACTTCTTACTTTTCCACTTCCTCCACAAGTTGTACAAGTTTGAATATTTGAACTTCCGCCTTCCGCTCCTGATCCATTGCAGTAAGTACACTTAGCAGGTGCTTTAATTTTTATAGTCTTTTCTAAACCCGAGTAAGCTTCTTCAAGATTTACTTGTAAATTATATTTTAAATCAGACCCTCTATTACTAGTTCTTTGCGATCTACTTCCTCCCCCAGTAAATTCACTAAAAAGATCATCGAATATATCGGAGAAGCCTCCTCCTTGAAATCCTGAGAAACCTCCTGCTCCTTGACCTCCTGATTCAAAAGCAGAATGTCCAAACTGATCATAAGCTGACCTTTTCTCTCTATCTTTTAAAACTTCATAAGCTTGACTAGCCTCTTTGAACTTATCAGAGGCTTCTTTGTTATCAGGATTTCTATCTGGATGATACTTCATGGCTAGATCCCTATAAGCTCTCTTTAAGGTGGGGTCATCTGCATCTTTACTTACACCTAAAATTTCATAGTAATCCCTCATAACATTATCCTNATTGACTACTAGCTACTTTTTTTTTCTTTATCTTCTTTTACTTCCTCAAAGTCAGCATCNACTACATCCTCTTGTTTATCATCACTTTCACTATTAGTGTTCTCCTGATTATTTGTTGAACCGTTAGCTTGGTTTNGCTGTCCTTCTGCGCCACTTTGTTGATTCTGTTTATACATAATTTCTCCTAACTTCATTGCTGCTGTATTTAAAGAATCAAGTTTACTTTTAAGACTTTCAGCAGTAGCATTTTCATCTTTCAGAGCTTCTTTCAATTCATCTATAGACTTCTGTATATTTTCTTTATCATTAGCTTCTAATTTGTCTCCATGTTCTTTAAGACTTTTCTCAGTAGAATAAACCATGCTATCTGCCTGATTTCTAGTTTCAACAGCCTCTTTTTTACTTTTATCTTCCTCAGCATGGGTTTTAGCTTCATCCACCATTTTTTCAATATCGGTATCTGATAGACCACCTGATGCCTGAATTTGAATTTGTTGCTCTTTTCCTGTTCCTTTATCTTTGGCCGAAACATTTACTATACCGTTAGCATCAATATCAAAAGTTACCTCAATTTGCGGAACCCCTCTTGGTGCCGGAGGTATGCCAACTAGGTCAAATTGTCCTAGNGCCTTATTATCTTTAGCCATCTCTCTTTCACCTTGAAAAACACGAATAGTTACAGCTGGTTGATTATCTTCTGCTGTGGAGAAAGTCTGACCCTTTCTAGTGGGTATTGTAGTATTTCTATCAATCAACTTTGTAAATACACCCCCCAAAGTTTCTATACCTAATGATAATGGTGTAACGTCTAATAAAAGTACGTCCTTAACATCTCCTGACAGCACAGCTCCCTGAATAGCAGCACCAATTCCTACAACTTCATCAGGGTTTACACCCTTGTTAGGTTCTTTTCCAAAAAAGTCTTTAACCGTTTCCACTATCTTTGGCATTCTAGTCATACCACCTACTAGAACAACTTCACTAACCTCATTTGGACTCAATCCAGCGTCTTTAAGAGCTGCTTTGCAAGGATCTATAGTTCTTTTAACCAGATCATCTACCAATTTTTCTAGATCAGCTCTAGTCATTTTTAAAGTCAAATGTTTAGGCCCTGATGCGTCTGCAGTAATAAATGGGAGATTAATATCGGTTGAACTAGCACTAGAAAGTTCAATCTTAGCTTTTTCAGCTGCCTCTTTAAGCCTTTGCAAGGCTAATTTATCAGACTTTAAATCAATACCATTTTCCTTTTTAAATGTGTCAGCTAAATGCTCGACAATTCTGGTATCAAAGTCCTCTCCACCTAAAAATGTATCACCATTAGTAGCCTTAACTTCAAACACTCCATCTCCTATCTCTAGTATAGAAACATCAAATGTACCTCCACCTAGATCATAAACTACTATTGTTCCAGACTGCTTCTTATCTAATCCATAAGCCAAAGCAGCTGCAGTTGGTTCATTAATTATTCTGAGTACTTCTAGACCTGCTATCTTTCCAGCATCTTTAGTGGCCTGTCTTTGTGCATCATTGAAGTATGCTGGTACAGTTATGACTGCTTTATCTACTTTTCCCCCAGCATGTTTTTCTGCAGTTTCCTTCATTTTTTGTAAAATGTAAGCAGATATTTGACTAGGAGCATATTTTTTTTTATTTACTTCTACCCAGGCGTCTCCATTATCAGCCTTAACAATATTATATGGGGCTATATCTTTCTCTTTTTTTACTTTGTCGTCATCAAACGACCTTCCGATAAGTCTCTTTATAGCATATAAAGTATTTGTTGGATTGGTAACAGCCTGCCTTTTTGCTGGTTGCCCTATTAAAGTTTCACCTTCGTTTGTAAAACCTACCATAGAAGGAGTTGTCCTTGCACCTTCACTATTTTCAATTACTTGTGCACTAGATCCTTCCATTACAGCCACACAAGAGTTTGTAGTACCTAAGTCTATCCCAATTACTTTACCCATATTAAAGCTCCTTATAATTATCAATCATTTAGATATGGGATTTTTAAATAAAAATACAAGTAGTTAATTTAATTCTGAGTTTTTAATTAAATTATCAATTTTATTGTAGTAAACATTCCCTGTTAAACTATTCTGTTTTTCAAAATTAAAAATAAAGCTAATCATAAATAATTTGGCTTCTCCTAAAAAGAATAAATACCATATATAATTTTTAAACTCTTTATTATCAGTAGTTTCTATTGAATAAAAAGAGAATAAGTATTTACCATCTTCTGATTTAGTTAGAATTTCTCCTTCTACCTTAACTTCTTTAGTAATTTCACTTATAAATTCAGAAATGACTTTATCATTATTTTCTTTATTAGAATTTTTTTTTATTTCAAAGTATTCAAATAATAAATAATATTTCTTATCAATTACAACATTTACAAATTTATCCTTTTTATTCTCTTGAACATCCCATCTAACTGGCAAGAAAAAATCAAATTTATTCCAAAAAGAATACTTAGTTAGTTTAGATTTATTTAATTTATTGCTTAATACCCCTAATTCATCAAATTTTGTTTTTTCTTTATTAAATTTTATATTTTTTATTACTAAATTTATTTTTTCTGAAATATCTTTCACTATAATATTGGCCTCTTGATTATCTGGCCAAGCTAAAGAGAATCTAATTTCTCTGAAACTTCTGGGAATTAATAAATTGACTACTTTCCATAATAACAAGTTTTCTTTTTCTGAAATAAATTTATGTTCTAATATGTAAGTGTTTTTACCCATATTTAATAATTTTTTTTTTCCTGTAATCCCATCTGATAGATATTCCTCTATCTTTTCTACGGTATTAATTTTTGGATCATCGAAGCATTTTAAATAACAATCAAGAGATGGATAAGGCCCAGTAGGAAAGTTTATTTTTATCAAATTATTATCTTTTTTTTCTACTAACCAGTCTTCCGGTATGCTCAGTATTATGGTATCACCAAGAAAAGAGTATTCCTTGAAATTCATTTATTCTCTTTATCACTATTTAGAATTTTTTCTTTTTCTGCATTATCAATGTCTGTATTATTTTTCTTTTTCGCTACACCAACTAATGCTGGTCTTAATAATCTTTCATGGAAAGTGTATCCGTCTTGTATTATTTCACATATTTGCCCATCACTGTAATCATTGGATTCCTTTTCAAACATTGCTTGATGATAGTTGGCATTAAATTCTTGTCCTAAAGGTTCAAGCTTTTTAACACTAAATTTTTCAAGTATACTCAATATTTCTTTTTGAATTAATGATAGCCCCTCTTCTAAGGATCCCTCCTCACTTTTATTATTTGTACTCATCGCTCTTTCAAAGTTATCTACAACATTTAAAATTTCTCTTGCTAATGGCTGCACTCCATATTTATTAGTTTCTAGTCTGATTTTTTCTATTTGTTTTCTAACATTTTCATTCTCTGCTAAAGACCTCAAAAGCTTATCTTTTGTTTCTTCTAACTCTTTTTGCAAATTTTCTATATTTACTTCATCTATATTTTCTTCGCTTTCTTGCTCTTGTTTTATCTCTTCTTTATCAATGTCAGATTTTTTTTCATTCTTATTTTCAGTTGTTTCACTTAATATTTCATTTTCTTTATTTATATTTTCGTCCATTTTTTCCTCTTAAATAATTATTATATGTGGGGAGTTAAATTTAATCTACAAGATTAATTTAAAAATTTATTTAAAACTCTCGCAGTAAAATCAACCATTGGAATAATCCTAGAATAGTTAAGTCTTGAAGGACCAATTACGCCTATTGCTCCTAATGTAGTTGCGTTTTTATTTTTAAACCTCTGTTTTAAAGGTGCTACTATCATTGAACAGCCTGATAAATTAAACATTTCAGTATTAGAACCTATAAAAACATGTACCCCTGTTCCTTCAGTTGTATTATCGAGTATATTTATAAAATTCTTTTTATTTTGTAATTGGTTTAATAGCAAGTCGAGCCTAACTAACTCCTCTTTCTGATCTACTTTGCCATAAATGAAATCTCTACGATTAATCAAAAAGTGGTCTTCACCTTTTTCTTTACTTCTTATAGCAATGCCTTCAGAAACTAACTGTTCCGAAAGCTTATCTATTTGTTTATTTTGTTTTTCTAGCTCTTTAGAAATTACAGTTTTTAAAGCAGATAGTGTTTTACCGTAAATTTTTGAGTTTATATAATTTGTTGCTTCTATTAATGCAGATGTGGTAATACCTTTAGGTACCTTAATAATTTTATTTTCTACTAATCCATTAATATCAATAGTAATAACTAAAGCTTTTTCTTTATCTAGAGCAACAAACTCCATGTGCTTTAAAGGTCTGTCAATATTATTCGGTGCGAAAACTAAAGAAGTACAATTAGACAACCCTGCAAGTTCTTTTGAAGAGTGGTCTAATACTTCCAATAAGGTTTTTCCGGCTACGGAACACCTTGCTTCTATGTTTTTTCTCTCTTCTTTAGTCAAATCCCCTAACTCTAGCAATCCATCAACAAAAAGTTTTAAACCTCTATCAGTAGGCACTCTACCTGCAGATGTGTGTGGAGAGTAAAGATAACCTTGTTCTTCTAATCTTGCCATTACTATCCTTATACTAGAAGGAGATAAATGTGCTTCTAGTTTTTCAGAGATTATCTTAGAAGAAACTGGATTTCCTTCATTTAAATAAACATCTACCACTTCTGCTAAAATAGACTTAGCTCTAATACCTATTTCACCGTTATTTTTGACATTATCTTTCATATTAGATTTTTTTAATTATTATTTTATGATAATATTCATAGTTTAGTACTATGAGAAGTGTAAGGCAACATAATGAATTAAGAAATATTAAAGTTCACTCGAACTTTATGAAAAATGCTTTTTCTTCATGTCTTATTGAATTTGGTAATACTAAAGTAATATGTAGTGTTTCTATAGAAAACAGAATACCTAGATGGCTAAAAGGAACTAATCAAGGATGGCTAACAGCAGAATATTCAATGCTTCCTACTTCTACTAATACTAGAAATGAGAGAGAAGTAATAAAGGGAAAGCTCTCAGGGAGAACTCAGGAAATTCAAAGGTTGATAGGAAGAAGTTTAAGAAACTGTTTAAATTTATCTTTGCTTTCTGAAAAACTCATAAAAGTTGATTGTGATGTACTTTCTGCAGATGGCGGCACCAGAACTACTTCTATAAATGGTTCCTGGATAGCACTAAACCTTGCTATTGAAAAACTCATAAAAGAAAAGATTCTATATAAAAATCCTATTAAATATGGTGTCAGCGCTATATCCTGCGGAATAATTAATGATGAACCTTATCTTGATTTAGATTATGAAGAGGACTCTTCAGCAGATGCTGATGCTAACTTTGTATTTGATAGTTTAGGAAATATTATTGAAATTCAGTGTACAGGAGAAAGAAAAACTATTTCAGAAAAAAATTTTACTACAATGTATAATTTAGCTAAAAAAGCAATAATAGAAATCTTTGCAATTCAATCTTCAACTAAAGGATAAAAAAATTAAAGTTTTAATTGCAACTCATAATAAAAATAAGTTATCAGAGTTTAAGAAGATTTTCAAAAAAAGTATTGTAAAACCTATATCTCTAGAAAGTTTTACTAAAATTGAACCAGAAGAATATGGCTCAACTTTCCACCAGAATGCACTAATTAAAGCACGATTTGCATCAAGTTTAGTGAACTATTCACATACCACAATTGCCGATGACAGTGGTATCTGTATTCAAAATTTAAATAATAAACCTGGTATTTTTTCTTCTAGATGGGCAATAAATAATGACTACTCGCTTGCTTATGAAATGATTGTTAAAAAACTAAATGCTAAAGGTCTAAGTATAAAAGGACAGAAAGCAAAGTTTATTTGTGTCTTAGCATTAATAAATAAGGATAAAAAAGAAAGTCTTTATGAAGGGATTTTAGAAGGTTCTCTTACTTTTCCACCTAAAGGTTCTTTGGGTTTTGGATATGACCCTATATTTATACCAAATAATAATAGTAAAACTTTAGCTGAAATAAGCACTAAACAAAAAAATACTATGAGTCATAGGAAAAAAGCTATTACTAAACTGTTAGAAAACAAACTTTTTAAAAATATATTTTCTAAATAACTAAATTTTTAAAATTCTTCTTTTGCCTTTTTTAATACTCTAAATCTTTTATTTTTTACTTGCCTTGTATCAAATGTTCTTTCTACTATACCATTATTCTTTAGCCTAAATAATCCTCTTAAGCCCAAATAACCCTCTGAATTTATTGTCTCTTCAATATCAATTTTATTATTGTCAATACTAATGGAACTGATTAAAGCTAATATATCATATGCAATCATTGCAATTTTAGGCATTTCTTTATTAAATGAGTTTTGATAAATAGTCTTTACTTTTTTCTGATATAACTGACTTGTAGTAATGAATATTCCACCTTCTAAGGCGGGCTCATTTAATATGCGTTTATCTTCCCATGACGATATACCTAAATATTGAACTAAGCTGGGATCTACATTATTATACTGAAGTTGAGAAGACAGTACAGTTAGGTTTTGACCAGATGCTGCAATAAATACACTATCAAATGGTTTTTCAACAGTACTATAAACATCAGATTCAGCATCAGAGGTAATGTTTAATTCCTCATCTTTAAGTTTATTTAAATAATCTTGATATTTGTCAAATCCCGTAGATATTTTTTTCGATGCATCTCTTTGGCTTTCAATAGATAATTCATAAAACTCAATTCTATCTATTTCTACTAAATTTTCTTCAGAAAAATCAGAGATCGTATCAAATAAAAGCAACCCGTAGGCATTCTTCGGTAATAATGCTGCTATTTTTTTTGCTCCTTGATCAAATACAACTTGAAGAGCTTCTCTAGTCTGTGCTTGTGGATCAATTCCAAAAACCCAACTCCCTTGCCTTGCTAAATTTTTATTGTTTGTTAGCGCTAGTATATTTACATTATTTATTTCTGTTAATCCTTGTATAGCTGCTAAGGTTTTTGAAAAAAGGGGGCCTATTATAAGGTTTACCTGATCATCTACTAATTCAATAAATGTTTTTTTAGCTATATCTGGCTCACCCTGGGTATCTTTGATTAATAATTGTAAATTATTGTTTTCATTTTGAAATACGGCCATCTCTATTGCATTCAATATCATATTACCAATTTCTTTATTTTTTCCTGTTAAAGGAAGCATTACTCCTACTTTGATTACTTCAGTACTTGAAGGATAAATCCCTTCATCTATTTTTGTTTTATACTCAGGAGCTTTAGATTTTTTAATTTCATTTTTTTCTTTAGGACTTTTTAATATTCTAGATTTTTTTGTTGTATTGTTATTTTCTACCTTTTCAATTATTTTAAATTTTTTTCTATTTACTGTTTCTTCTTTCTTTTTCACTACTTCTTCTTCCTGCTTTTCTAAGTGCTTTATATTTTTATTATTCTTCTCACTCTTTTTTTCTTTTTCTATTTTATTCTCATCTGTAAGTATTTTTCTAGCTTCAGATATAATATCATAATCTTTTTCATGACATGATGATATACATATACTAATAAGTATAATTAAAAAAAGTCTTATGAATAATTTCATGCTAGTATTATATGCTAATTAATTTAAATGTAATCAAAAATAGATGTCTAAAGAATTTTTATTAGAAGGTTTTTTTAAAGAAATTAAAATTGATAAGGGATTATATATTGTAGCTACGCCTATAGGCAATAGATATGATATAACTATAAGAGCTATAAGAGTATTAGATAAATCTGATGCTGTTATTTGTGAGGATACAAGGGTTACTAAAAAGCTGTTTACACTTTTAGGAATAAGTATTAAAAAAAAATGGATTACTTACAATGACCATAGTAATAAACAAAATATTGATTTTATAATAAAAGATCATATAAAAGATAAAATCGTATCTTTTGTTTCTGATGCGGGAACTCCTTTAGTATCAGATCCAGGTTATAAGCTTATAAGAGAGATTAGAAAAAACGGATATAATATCTTTTCTATTCCAGGCCCTTGTGCTGCTATTTCAGCTTTGGCTTTATCTGGTTTAAAAACTGATAAGTTTTGTTTTTTAGGTTTTTTACCTAAAAGTAAAAATGATTATTTAGCAAGAATTAGAGATTATTCAACTTTTAATGGCTCATTAATATTGTATGAAACTACAAGAAGACTTCCTTATTTTCTCAAAATTATGCGCGATAACTTTTCAGAGTTTAAATTAGTAATTGTAAGAGAAATGACAAAATTATTTGAAGAAATACATTTCATAACTTCAAAAAATATTAATGAATTTTCAAAAGAACATATTAGTTTAAAAGGTGAGTTGACAATTATAATAGAAATCTCTAATAGTATTAATAAAGTATATACTGACAAAGAAATAATTTCTGAACTAAAAAAGTTAAAACCTTCTCAAGTTTCTGCTATGCTTTCAAAAAAATCATCAGAAAGCAGAGAGGTTTTATACAAAAGATGCATGAGTTTAACAAATGAAAAATATCTTAAAAAATAACTATTCTATATTAGTATTAGTTTTTATTTACTTAATGCTTTTATCATCATGCACGCAAGTGATAATAGGAGGAGCGACCTCCTCGGGTATGGTGGTTTTGCAAGAAAGATCTACTAAGCAAGCAGCAATAGATATTTTAATAAAAACTCAAATAGAAGAATCCATGTTTTCTAATAACTACGATAAGCTATTCTCTAAGGTTCGTGTCATAGTATATGAGGGTAACGTTTTATTAGTAGGAACTGTAGAACAAAAAAATATGAAAGAGAAAGCAGAAGAAATTTCGTGGAATACTAAAAATGTTAATGAAGTGGCAAACTATATTTCTTTAGGAAAAAATGACTTAATAGATTATGTGAAAGATACCAGAATCTCATTAGAATTTAGAACAAAACTATTGACCGATAAAGATATTTCTGAAATTAATTACAGTGCAACCACTGAAAATAGAGTTCTTTACCTAGTGGGTATAGCAAAAGATAATATAGAGTTAAAAAAAGTAATAGAACATGCCTCAAATATTGCTGGGGTAAAAAAGATTGTAAACTTAATAAGGTTAAAAAATGGCTAATAAAAATGTCATAAAAATAGCTATCCAAATGGATAAATTAAATAATATAAATAGAGAAACTGATAGTACTCTTGCTCTAATTAATGAAGCACATAGAAGAAAATATATCGTTTTTATTTATACAGTAGACAATCTTTTCCTTGAGAATAATATACTAAAAGCTAATGTTCAAAAAGTTTTAGGAATAAACTTAAAAAAGGAAAAATATTTAAAATTAGAAAAAATAAAGACTGCTTCTTTAAAGTATTTTAATTTTATTTTGGTAAGACAAGACCCTCCTTTTGATATGCAGTATATTACGGCTACTTACTTATTAGAAAAACTTCCTCATTCATGCCTAGTTTTAAATAAACCTAGTTCTATAAGAGATTGCCCAGAGAAACTTTTTGTTATGGACTTTTTTCACCTTATGCCCCCTACACTTATAAGTAAAAATTTCTCTCAAATTTTAACCTTTATAAATAAATATAAAGAAATCGTTATAAAACCTCTTTATGGGAATGGAGGACAGGATGTTTATTATCTCTCTATTAAAGATCCCAATTTTAAGATTATAGTTGAAAGTTTAATTTCTGGAAGAGAACATGTAATAGTACAAAAGTTTTTAAAAAAAGTGAAGAAGGGAGACAAAAGAGTTTTGCTAATTAATGGTTTGCCAGTAGGCGCTGTTAATAGGATTCCTAACAAAAATGAGATAAGAGCAAATCTACATATAGGTGGTTTAGCACATAAAACTAATCTTACTAAAAAAGATTTAGATATTTGCAATCAAATTAAAAGTAAATTAATAAATAAAGGTTTATTCTTTACAGGTATAGATATAATAGACGGTTATCTTACAGAAATTAATGTAACATCTCCAACTTGTATAAGAGAAATAGATAAACTTAATAAAACAAATATATCTAAAATTTTTTGGGATAAGGCAATGGAAATCAGATAATCATTTTTCCTATATCTTTACCACCTAATAAATGAAAATGTAAATGAGGTACTTCCTGCCTTCCATCTCTTCCATAGTTAGTTATAATTCTACATCCACTTGGCTCTAATTTAAAAAGGTTTATAATTTTTTCAAATGCTTCAAATATAGAGTATTTTTGTTCTTTGGTAGCATTCTTAGAAAAATCATTAATGTCACTAAACTTTCCCTTAGGTATTATTAATACATGAACAGGAGCTTTTGGAAAAACATCTTGAAAGCAAAAAACATACTTATTCTCTAGAACTATATCTGCTTTTGCCTCTCCTCTTAAAATTTTAGCAAATATATTATTATCATCATAATTTTTATTTTTCATTTTTTCTTCTCAATAACTCTTCAGCAATATCTGAAGATTTAATATCTAATTTTTTCCATAAAACTAGTAAATGGAAAATTAAGTCAGCACTTTCATAAATTATTTGTTTTTTTTTCTTTTGGTTTGAGGCTATAATTACTTCTATAGATTCTTCTCCAACTTTTTGAGATATTCTACCTATATCCTCTTTAAGTAAGTCAGTGGTGTATGATTTTTTATTAGATTTGCTTTTCTGGTTTATTATATCTTCTAAATAAGAAAATACTTCACTAAGTTTATTATTTTTTTTTGTCATAGTCTAACTGGCACTCCATGATTATCTAACTCTTTCTTTACCTCATTGATAGTAAATTTTCCAAAATGAAACACTGAAGCTGCTAATAATCCAGATGCATGAGTTTTTTTAGCAACTTCAGTGAAATGATGAAGTTCTCCTACACCTCCAGATGCAATTAAAGGTATACTAATTGCTGACGATACATTTTTAGTTAGACTAATATTAAATCCTTTTTTTGTTCCATCATTATCCATAGAGGTTAGTAATACTTCACCTGCTCCCAAATCCTCACATTTTTTTGCCCAACTTACCACATCTAAATTTGTTTCTTTAGTGCCACCATGAGAAAAAACTTCAAACCCGCTTTTGCAAATTTTCTTTTCTGTTTTTTTAGCATCTATTGCAATTACTATACATTGTTTTCCAAATCTATCAGAGGCCTCTTTGATAAGTTTTGGATTATAAATAGCTGCAGAGTTTATAGATACTTTATCTGCTCCTGAATATAAAAGTTTTTTAATATCTTCAACTTCCTTTATTCCTCCACCTACAGTCAGTGGCATAAAACACTTTTTGGCCGTTTTATTTATAATGTCATAAATAATTTCTCTTTTTTCTAAGCTTGCTGTTATATCTAAAAAACATAATTCATCTGCCCCTTGTTCATCATAAGCCTGAGCTTGTTCAACTGGATCTCCAGCATCTTTTAAATCAAAAAAATTTATACCTTTCACCACTCTACCTTCTTTAACATCCAAACATGGTATAATTCTTACTTTCAACATTATTTTTCTATATTAAGTATTTCTTTAAGGTCTACTTTATTATCATATATTGCTTTCCCCACTATAACTCCATCAATATTAAAAGAATCGAGCTTTTTGATATCTTCAATATTTGATACTCCACCTGATGCTATTAAAGGAACATCTATCATATTTTTATATTTAATTATGTTTTCAAAATTAGGACCCTTCAAAACGCCATCATTGTTTATATCAGTATAGATGATACTCTCTACACCTAAATCAGAAAACTTTTTAAAATAATAATCTGCTTTTTTTTCTTTAATTACCTCTGTCCAACCTTTTATAGCAACATACTCTCCTAATAAATCTAAGCCTACTGATATTTTTCTTGGAAAAGCTTTTACAGCATCTTTTACTAAATTTTCCTCTTTAATTGCTGAGGTTCCCAAAATAATTCTGCTTATTCCTAAATTTAACCACTTATCTATATTATTTAAAGTTCTAATTCCACCTCCTAACTGTATTTTACATTTAGAGTTTTTTAAAACATTTTGTATTGAAAATTCATTTTTATTTTTTCCATGTAAAGCTCCGTCTAAATCTACTAAATGTATCCAGTTAGCACCATATTTATAAAATAGTGCAACTTGTTCTATTAAGTTTTTTTTATAAATTTTTTTTCTATTAAAATCTCCCTTAGTAAGTCTTACTATTTCACCATCAGATAAGTCAATAGCTGGATATACGATCATTGGACTTTTAACTCTTTAAAATAAAAATTTCCTGAAACCATGCTTCCATCTAAAAGTTTATGATAAACTGGTAATTTGCCCCAAAGTTTAAAACCTAATTGCTCATAAAGATTAATAGCTCTTCTCTGAGTTTCTCTTACATCTAGAATTACATGACTATAATTCATTTTTCTGCACTCATTTTGGGCTTCTTCTAGTAAAAGTTTTGCTAAGCCATGTCCTCTAGCCCATGTTGCCACAAAATGGGTATCTATAAATACTCTAAATATAGCTGCCTCATTTGTTGAAGAAAAAGTAACTACTTGTATTGATCCAGATATCACTCCTTTATACTTACCTACAAAAAGCCATCTATTAGGAACTAATATTACACCTTTCCAATATTCAATTATTTTACTTTTTGGTGGTTTTTTTGTCCATCCAAAGCCAATGCCTTCTTGTATAGCATCCATTGTTGCTGAGGAAAGCTCTTCTATTTCACCCTTATCAAAATTGATTATTTTTTTTACCTCTATCATTATGGCTTCCAATCTAAAAATTCTAGTAAAAACTTTTTGCCTATTATTTGACTTTTCTCAGGGTGAAATTGGACTCCTATTAAATTGTCTTTACATATAGCAGCTACCATTTTTTCTCCGTAAGTCATAGAAGCGAGTATATTCTTATTATTATTACAGATCATATGATAGCTATGTACAAAATAAAAATCATTTTTATTTAAAGATGAAAAACTTTTTAAATAGTTAGGATTCTCTAATTCAATATTATTCCACCCCATATGGGGCACTCTAAACTTATTACTTTTATTATTTATAACAACTACCTCTGAGTCTACTAAATCTAATCCCTTATTTTTTCCTCTTTCATAACTAACTTTAGCCATTAATTGCATGCCTATGCAAATTCCAAGAAACGGTCTTTCTTGGTCGTTAATAAAATATTCTATAGCCTCTAACATTCCTTTAATACTAAAAAGCTGTTCTTTACAATTAAAAAAGTCGCCTACACCTGGTAATATCACCTTATCTGCCTTTATGATGTTTTCAGGATTATTACTTACCTCAATCTTATATGTGTTTTTATTATTACTTGCCGCACTTTCAAGAGAATTTTTTAATGAAGCTAAATTTCCTGATTTATAGTCAATAATAGTAATATTCATTTTTTTCCATCATTTAAAAGTTTTCCTTTTGTTGAGGGTATTTTATCTGATGAATTTATTTGTAATGCCTTCCTTAGAGCTATAGCTAAACCTTTAAAACATGATTCTATGATATGGTGATTATTTACACCATATATATTTTCCACATGAATATTCGCACCAACTGCCTGCGTAAATGCTTGGAACCACTCTTTAAATAATTCCGTATCCATATCGCCTAGTTTATTTTGTGTGAAAAAAACTTTCCAAATTAGATAAGGTCTTCCTGAAAAATCTATTACTACTCTTGTAAGTGTTTCATCCATGGGAACATAAGCATGCGCAAACCTGTTAATACCTCTTCTATCTCCTAGAGCTTCATCTATTGCTTTTCCGATCGTATAGCCTGAGTCTTCTGTTGTGTGGTGATAATCAATATGTAAATCCCCCTTAGCATCAAGTTCTATATCTATAAAACTGTGTTTTGATAGTTGTTCTAACATATGATCTAAAAACCCTATTCCTGATTTGATATTATAATTATTATTACCATCAATATTGATACTTACCTTAATATTTGTTTCTTTTGTAACTCTGTTCAAGCTTGATTTTCTAGTCATAAAACACCTTTTCTTTCTTTCTTAACAATATGTATCTAGCTCCATCTGCTCCATCTTTAGTAGTAGCGTAACAATGAAAAAGGATACTCCCTGTTAACTCTTTTTCTTGCAACCACAATGGTAGTTTTTCTCTTATTATACTCTTGGAACCATGATAAGTTTTCTTTTTTCCTGTTATAATTAATATGCATCTTATACCTCTTTTAACACTAGTTATAACGAAGTCAATAAGAGTAGCTCTTGCTTGAATTAATGTTTTGCCATGTAGATCTAATTTTACCTCAGGTCTTATAAGACCTCTTTCTAATTTAGCTCTCATTCTTTTGTTAACCTGTATTGTGTCTTGGTTTAATATATATTTTTTTGCTTCTATATTATCTACTTGAATTGTTTCTCTAATCTCAACTTTTTTTCTAACCTTGATTGTCTTAGTTTCTTCTATAACGTCTGTATAACTTCCAATCTTATTATCGTTCTTAGTTATTAATTTCCATAGATCTAGTTCCTCTTTATTTAACTGTCTTTTTTTTATTGTCATTAATAAAGATTTCCTTTACTGAGTTTATTAATATCTGTTTCTCCAGATAATACTAATGTTGTCTTAAGTTCTTTGGTAATAATTTCAATAACTTTTTCAACTCCATCTTGACCTAAAGCACCTAATCCATAAAGATAAGGTCTTCCCATAAAGACACCTTTGGCTCCCATACTTAATGCCTTTACTATATCTTGTCCAGCCCTTATCCCTCCATCGAAATAAATATCTAAACTATTATCAATTTTTTCAGTAATTTTCTTTAAAGCCATAATGGATGACAATGTTCCATCTAACTGTCTGCCTCCATGATTAGATACAATTATACCATCTATATCTAAGTTTTTAGCAATTAATGCGTCACTTTCATCTAATATTCCTTTTAGGAGAAGTGGCCCATTCCATAACTTTCTTATCCACTTTACATAATCCCAAGATAAACCCGGATCAAATTGAGCATTAGCCCATGCTACTATAGAAGATAAGTCATCGACTCCTTTAGCATGCCCTAATATATTTCCAAAACTTCTATTTTTGGTTTTTAACATTCTTAAACACCAATGAGGTTTTTTAAGAATTTGTAAAATATTATTTAATGTAGCTTTCGGTGGGGCAGATAAATCATTTTTAATATCTTGATGTCTTTGTGCAAGTATAGGTAAATCCATAGTCAGCACCAATGCATGGCATTTTGCCTCTTTAGCTCTTGAAATTATATTTTCAACAAAGCTTCTATCTCTCATTACATAAAGCTGGAACCAAAAAGGGACTGAGGTTACTGATGCAATTTGTTCTATAGAGCAAATACTCATTGTTGATAAAATATAAGGAATATTGTGCTTTTCGCATACCTTTGCTACCAAAATTTCCCCATTAGGATATAACATTCCTCCCATTCCGCAAGGAGAAAAGCCGAAAGGAAAATTATATTTTTTTCCTAAAAAATTTTTGTTCAATTGAGTCTTACTAATATCCTTACCAACTCTTTGTCTTAACTTAATTTTTTTAAAGTCATTTTCATTATCTTTATATGTGCTTTCTGTATAAGAACCAGAATCTACATAATCGTAAAACATTTTAGGTAATTTTTTTTTTGCTAAAACTTTTAAATCATTAATTTCTAATATATTTTTCATATTATCATTTTTACATTGGTTTAAAATATAGTCAAATTTGAAATCTATTTGTTTTTAGGCTCAAGCTTCCATATTAACACATCTTTCTTCATTGTTGCTGCAGCTTTTTCCGCAGCATTTCCATACCCTGTAAACAAATCTATTCTTTGATTACCTTTAATAGCCGCGCCTGTATCGTGAGCAATTGTTATATATATTTTTTTTAAATTGTTATTTTCTTTAATCAACAAAATATCTCCTACAGAATAATGTTTTGGATCAACAGCTATACTTATAAATGGGACTAATTCAATCTTTGCGCTACCTTTAATTCTGCCAATGTATTCTTCAAAATAGATATATCTTTCATTCTTTTCCATAATCTTCTTTGCTTGTATCTTGTTTTTATATAACCACTCTTTTATTGAGAACATAGACACTTTATCTTTTTGTATTTTACCAAGTTCAATTAGAATTTTGCCAATAGCTGTATATTCCTTATTATTACTTCCTGCGTACCTTATTTTTTTTATTTTTCCATCTTTGTATCTTAACCTTCCTGATCCTTGAATATGCAGGAAAAAAGCCTCGATCTCATTATTAACCCAAGCTATTTCTAGTTCTTTATCTTTTAAAATACCTTTATTAATTTTTTTTCTAGAACTATTGAAAACTGCTCTTCCGTATTTTTCTACATCAATTTTAAATATTGGAAAACTTCCATGTTTATAATTTTCATAAGCAATTACTTCTGGTTCATAATATCCTGTCATTAAACCCTTAATAGCCAGATTTTTTCTTAAATTAAGTTTGAAGTTTTCTATAAAAAATTGTAGTGCTTCTTTATTAGACATGTATTCATAATCTGAAGCTTTTTTACAAATATTTTTATAGGTTATTTTAGTTTTATTGTTATCAAGTAATAACTTACATGTACCAACTAAAGCGTTAAAAGACCTTAAAAAAAAAGTATCATCATTTTTTTGTGATTGCCACAAATCATTAGTATCAAATTTTATTAATTCTTTATTAAAGTGACAACCTGAAAAAAAAAACAAAAAAATAAAACTAATATTCTCATTCTATTCCTACTTCTACTAAAGTCCATACTAGGCTTTTTTCCTGCATATCTTTTTCAAAAGTCCAAACATCTTTAATGTTTTCGTTTTCTGCTTTTTTTCCTACAATTATTTCTTCTTGATTTGAAAAAAACTCTACTTTAATCTTTGCAATTTTATTCACTACTTCTATATTCAAAATTGATGCTTCTATCGAGTTTATATTAAACGTTTCTATAGTATTTTCTTTTTTTTGAATAGAGTTTTTAAAATTTTCAAATACCTCACTGCTTATCAATTCCCTAACCTCTTCTAACTTTTTAGCCTTATACGCTACTACTATTAACTTAAAAGCTTTTTTAGCTCCTTCTAAAAATTCATAAAAGCTAAAATGATTATCTAAATCAATTATTTGTTTCTGAGAATAATCCATTACTTCTTCTGAAAAAATGCTATCTCTAATGGTTGTATCTAAAGCCTTATTTTTGCCTATAGTTTCGTCGTTAGTAGTTTTTTTTCCTAGTATTCTATATAGGTTAGTAGCTAATACTGCAGCAATAACAGCGAATATTATAATATCTATATACAGATTAATTCTCCTTGTTTAAATATATATATATATACATATACTCGATCTTTAAGTATTACAATACTTGTTTAATAATTATTAATATACGATATCAAGGTACTGTGTTTTTCTATCTCTTCATCAGTCAATTTATAAACTTTTCTAGAATATTTACTTTCAATGCTTAAATTTTCTTTTTTTGACCTTGAATTTTCGGTATCAAGGTTTATATGTTGCTGCCTTCCTCCATGCATTTCTAGAAAAACTTCAGTTAACAACTCTGCGTCTAGTAGTGCTCCATGCTTTTTTCTCTCCGTGTTAACTTTATATCTCTTACATAAAGCATCTAAACTTACAGATTGCCCGGGGAAAATTTTTCTTGCCACTAATACTGTATCTATAATTTTGTTTTTTTCACTATCAATAGAACTAAGGTTTATTTCTTCTAGCTCATGATTTATAAATGATAAGTCAAACTTAGCATTGTGAATAATTAAGTTAGCAGTATCTATAAATTCTAAGAATTCTTTGGCTATTTCTGGAAAAGTTTGTTTATCATATAAAAACTCATCCGATAAACCATGAACTTTAAATGCTTCTAGGGGCATACTTTTTTGAGGGTTAATATATTTTTGCCATACTTTTCCTGTAGGAAAATTATTTATTAGCTCAACACATCCAATCTCTACTATCTTATGTCCTTCTTGTGGATTAAGTCCAGTGGTCTCAATATCTAATGCAATACTTCTGATTTAGAACTCCTTTAAAATGTTATTTACTGGTCTATCGGTTCTTATTTTCACCATTTTTTTTGTTTTAATAATAGCATTATACAAATATCTTTTGCCCCTGTCAGTTTTAATAACTACATTTGCTAATTTTACTTTTTCTTTATCAGTAATTTGTTTCTCAAGTACTTTTGCTAATCTCTCAGAATCCCAATTTTTTCTTTCCAATACTCTTTTTCTTTGAATACTTTTTGAACTACTAACTACTACTATCAAATCATACTTTTTTAAATTATTCGATTCCAATAAAAGAGGAACATCTAAAACTACTATCCTTTTCTTCTCCCTAATTTTTTTTCTAATCCAAAATGATTGCTTTTTCTCTAATAGATTATATAAAATATTTTGTAGCCTTTTTAATTTATTTTTGTCACTAAAAACTATTCTGGCTAAGGCTATTTTATTTACACTCCCATTTATGACAACACCAGGAAAAAACTTCTTAAGCTGCTTTAATACTAATTCTTTTTTATAGAGTGATGCAATTTCTTTATCACAGTCGAATACATCTATATTTTTTCTTTTAAAATATTTTCCCGCTTCAGTTTTACCCATTCCAACAGAACCCGTTAACCCTATGATAATCATAATTTTTTAATTTCTTTTTTAATTTTTTTATAAAGACTTTGCTCTATTTTTGGTTTTATATTAAACCATATATCAAAACTACATCTAGCCTGTTCTATAAACATATCCAATCCATTTATGAAAGATAGTTTTTCCTCCTTAGCATTTAAAATAAGTCTTGTATCTACTGGGTTATAAACAATGTCATAGATTATAACTTCTTTGTTTACTCCTTTTAAATTAAGATTTAAATTAGGATACCCTATCATTCCTAGGCAAGTGGTATTAATAATTAATCCTGCTTCTTTTATAATCCCTCTGTTTGCTTCTTTTTTATAGATTATGTTTTTATATCTCTTTATTATTTTTTTTGCTTTAGATTCAGTTCTATTAATTAAAGTTATATTTTTTACTTTGTTTATGTACAGGAAATATATTATTGCTTCTGCTGCACCTCCTGCACCAAATACAACGACTGGTTTTTCTTTATTCCACTTTAATTTTTTTAGACCTGCTTCAAAACCTAGAATATCAGTATTATATCCCATTAGTTTTTTATTTTTATAAACTATAGTATTAATAGCATTAATATTTTTTGCATGTTTATCCAAATTATCCAGTTCTGATATAATATTTTTTTTAAAAGGAACTGTAACGTTCAGTCCTGATATATTTAAAGTTTTGATAGCTAATTTAATATCTTTTATTTTATCTATTAAAAAC
>NZIN01000060.1 GCA_002689905.1 Rickettsiales bacterium | reverse complement strand
TGAATTGGCGTATTCGCCACCGTCAAAATCAGGGTTGGGTGATGTTGCCAGTTTCAAAGCTAAAGGGGATGGCAAACAGGCCCCATCTTCCGTCGGGCTGCGCGCAAGATCAAGAATTTTAAAAAACGTACTAGATCTTCCAAGGTAAAAATGAGGGGGTTGCAAGTTGACTGTGTAAGAGCAAGATCTGTTTTTTATCCAGCGCGCAGTCCTTTGGCTGATATGTAAAATATTTTTTAGAGAACGATATATCCTGAAAGGGGAGGGTCTAAATCAGATCAGCTGGGTAGGCGCGCTGGTTGAATGTTTTTACATGTAATCCAGCATTCTCTTTTTTGCTCAAATTCAATGTGTTTATGACCGGTTCAAAAACATCTCTAGCGGTTTAGCGGTAACCGCGCCTTCCCTTGCTATTGCATGGTCTAAAGTGATCAGCTTTGAAGCGATCGCTTTAGACAAGGCGTCATGCCAAGTAATAGCTGTTTGCCGCACGCCCTATCCGGTTAGCTGGCAATGGTTCAACAAAATGTGGGCTGATCTTGACAATCATGATACCTTCGCACCCGCCGTCGCGCAAATATCCATCGCCGTCATTAATTTTTTACCAACGCGCAAGCATCTCAAAGCGTGCTTCATCCTGAAAGTCGAACATACTGCTATTGCTGATGCTCCCATTGGTCCCTTCATTTTGTTTTAAATTTCTGGAATTTTTCGCATCATTGGCGCCGGATCGAAACGCGCGCTCGCACCTGTGCATGCTTGGGTGCTCAAGCCTAACGCCTTTGTGTTGACGAAGGGACCTTTGGGGGCAAAAACAGCGTTCGACGGTGTGTTAGTTCTGAGCAAGGGGCAATTTGGCTTAACGGTTTTTGCTTCTAAGGTGTTTACAAAACGTAAACTAATGGTCACGGGTGTTGAAGTTTAGTTCTGTTTTTTGGTTGGTAGACATTTTTAGCTGATCCGAAATTAGAAGCGTTAATTGTAAACCCGTATAATTGCTTTAACGGAGCCAGTTTTTCTGTTCCATGAGTTTAGAATATTCCTCTGCGACTTTTTCAGCATGTGTCTCTGCTTCTAAGATAAGTTTTTTCACCTGCCACTCTGCATGGGACAGCTTATGCCACCCAATGCAAGTGGCTGTCGGTGATCGTCCGCAGATACATTTTTTCACATCATTCCCCAACTTCTCGGGTGGCTCGCCGGCGCTTTGAATACGCGATTACCCATGATCGCTAAGTGCGTATTAACGCACAATACTGATATGAATACGGTTCGTGCTACAGATTGGATCAAAATGAATGAGATATGATTTGAAGCCTAGCTGAGCATAAGCAACAAGGATTTGCCTCTGTCTGTTGCCTGATTTTTACTGTCAACGAAATGAGATTGTTTCAACCACTCCCAAACCAGATCGTCTACATCGGTCAGCAGATACTCTCGTCCATATTGAACGAGTTCATCTATAAAATGTCGATCCCGTATTTCAATCATAAGTCAGCTCCATAACTTGCAGTTTCAATGAGGCTGTTGGCTACGATGGTCTTAGTTCTTGCGATTGGCTATAACAGAGTTTACGCTGAAAGTACGATTTTAGATCATTATTTGTTTGATCAGTTCTATTGGCATTAATAAGCCACTGATAAAATGAACATAATCCGATTAAAAAAACCCAAAGACACATCGAGAAACCGATACTCAAAGCTCCAATGTTTTTAACCAAAGTTTGGAGGGTCTTTTTATCCTCGGCACAGATCTGTTGCAGGTGCGCAAACACATCATCGTTTAAGGTTTCCAGGAGGTTTTTTTATCAGCAGCTTTAGCTGGAAAACGTGATAACGCCAATTTCGTACCAACCCCGATTAAAAAATAAATTTGTGCCCACATCTGATGCTCTAATTTTTAAAACTGATCGTGGCTTCAATGTAAATTCTTCCTCATCATATGGCGCACCATTCACAAAGCTATCATATGTAGTGATTAAAAGCGCCTCTCTCATGTCATTGTTTATGGTAACGATGAAGCCAACATTTGTTGCGTCAAGACTGGCGAAAACTAAGGCGGATTCAATAGAGCTCATTGCTGCTTCTAAATTTGGGTTTCGAGCCAAATATAACCCATAATAACCATCGCCTCTTTCTTCTATGCCAAGTGCTAAAGCTCCGTTCATATTATCCTGATTTTGATCGTCTACTCGCATGACGGACGCTTCAAGCTCAATATTGGCAGTGGCAAATAGCGCGCTTTCATCGCTGTTGCATGATTGTAGCTTTCCGATCATGCCATAGGTTTCTAATATGCCCAGCACCTGACCGATTTCAGACTGACAATCATCCATGCTTGAGGCGGGGACTTGCATAAATATGGGTAAATTGATTGGATCTCGAGACGCGATGACATCTTGGATGTCCCTGACGTAAAAGGTTGGCGTTACATTAAACTGGCAGGCAGATAAAACACAAAGAAGAATGATAGCCGTAAATTTTTGCATTGGTTTTACCTTTTTGGATTGAGCTCTTTTCATATTTGCCAAATGCCGTCGCTGCATGATGTTTTTAGTTCAGTTTGATAATATGTTTACGGACTTCAAAAATAAATAATTTTTTAATTATTTTCGAAAGCTCATAAAACCTTGCCCTAAAAAGGGGCGGCATGTTGTATCCCATCGGGGGTAAGCTCAAAGAAAATATTTGTGCAAAGCGCGGCGAAGAGCCGCTTTAGGGCCAGTGCTCCCCCCCCCAGGTTTTTTAATATTGCAAAGAATATCTTTAAACACAGCGCGGCACGTGCAAGGCGCACGCTTTGAAATGTAACCTTATGCTACCTAGGGCCATAACACCTTCGGACGTGGCACGACATCTAGGGTGATGATGGAGCCACTTTAGAAGATCATAAGCTTGTTGGGGTAGCGTCATTGGGCTTTATAGCTGGCTATGGGCTATGGGCTATGGGCTATGGCTAGGGTCGTTTATTGTTAACCTGGGCGCCGATCTGATTTCCTANTGCCGCACCCTCAGGGACGATTAAATTGGACTAACTCGCAAAGCTAGAGCGTAAAGAGGAAGAGGCCTTGCGTTTATATTTGCCGGCATCCCAAGTTCGGTATGCACAGACCCGAAATAACCGATGGGTCGCGGCTCCACGGTTTGGCGCGCGGTGTGCATGGTTTTTAAGGTTGCGTTGCCATCAGCTTATGAATCATTAGAAAACATGCCCTTAATCTAAAAGATAAGTAACNGGCGCTGCGTTTGCGTGGCAGGTTTTGAGGCATCATGGCATATGTCAGCCCTCGGCACATGGCGGTTAATCAAGCGCGCGTAGTCTTTACGTAGATGCAGCAATTCTAACCGATCCTTCGCTCTCTTGCGGGGTGTGTCACGAGAGAGATCCTATGACTGATTTAAACAAAACCATAATGCAGCATGCGCAAAAACAGGTCGGGATATGGGAATGGGCGGGGTCCGAAAACAATCCTCTGGTTCTGGCAATGTTTGCCGAGGCCGGGCATTCTGAGGTTAAACAGGATGCGGTGCCCTGGTGCGCGGCTTTTGTTGGCTCGGTCTTGTTGCGAGCGGGGGGTAAAGGCACCGGCTCGCTTCTGGCGCGCTCTTATTTAGACTGGGGCCAAAAAATACCTCTCAGCGAGGCCAAAGAGGGCGATGTGGTGATCCTGTCGGGCAAAGCCAGCTGGCAGGGCCATGTGGGGTTTTTCAAAGGCCAAGGGGCGCAGAAAATCAATCTGCTGGGCGGCAATCAAAACGATCAGGTGAATGTCAAAGCCTATCCCGCCTCGAAGCTGCTGGGGGTACGCCGGGCAATCGCGCCGCGTTCAAATCCAAGCGAAAGCACCACCCTTCAAGCCAGCACGGTTACAGCGCTGGCAGGGGCGTCAGCCACAGCCACGGCGGGCGTGGCGGCAATGCATCCCGCCGCGCAGGTTGCGCTGATTTGTGCAGGCGTTCTGGTAATGCTTGCGGGGGCATATATTTTCCGTGAGCGGCTGCGCAAATGGCGGCTGGGTGATCGATGATTGCGAAGGTGAAAACATGGCTTGCGCTGGCGGGTGCCTTTGTTCTGGCCATGCTTGGCGCATTTTTATGGGGCGCTGCCAAACAGAAATCAAACCAGAAGATCCGCGATTTAAAAGCGCGGGTGTCAGTGCTTCAAAACACAAAGGAGATTGAAGATGAGGTGGATCTTATGTCTGAAGATGCTGTTTCTGATGAGCTTCGCAAGTGGATGCGCGACCGTGATCAGCGGTGAATGCCTTTGGGCAGAGCCTATTCGCCCATCGGTGCGTGATGCGCTGACGATTGGCACCCATCGGCAAATCTTGGCACATAATCAAAAAGGCTTCGAATTTTGCGATTGGGAATGATTGTAGCGCTTCGATTGAGCGTCGACACGGGTCTGTTACGGCATAGTACGATATAACATCCTGAGTGTGATCGATTGCAAAAAATTATACGGACAAACGACGAATGAGAAATTTTATCATCTGTCGCATCTTCGCATAAATACTGGCCGCAAATTGAAAGCTTTGATACCTTTGCTCGGGGGATTAGGTGCTAGTATTTTTGAATTTCACTTGCCCTGAACGCAAAATTATTCTCGGGCCAAATAAAGGCTGCATTATCTTTAGAGCCAGATAAATTCTTTTCCAGTTGTATAAGAAGCTGTTTTGGCTTTAGAATTTATTTTTAAAAATGGGTAGAGGGCGGCGTTATTGTATCGACCTCCATCTGAATCACTGCGGTCGTCTTACAGAGATCAAACTGCGTAATCAGATCCAGTGTGCCCTTGGTATCTAAAGCTGCTAACCTTTCCGATGCTGTCTCCGACTAATGCGGCTTGGTCAGCGGTGCTTGTGATCATAAACAAAGGGGGGTGAGATGAGCCTCTCTTTGCTCTTTGTTTCAAAATTCTGTATTGTATCATCATACCGCAATTGAGATCAAACAAGGGCTTGCTCATAGCGGCAAATAAGCCTAAAGGGGTGGGCAACAACGGAGATACCCATATGCTGCAAGTAAGTGTTCGTGACAACAACGTAGACCAAGCGCTGCGTGTTATGAAAAAGAAAATGCAACGTGAAGGCATGTTTCGCGAAATGAGGGCGAAAGAATTTTATGAAAAGCCCTCTGTAAAAAAGGCAAAAGCCAAAAAAGAAGCGATCAAGCGGATCAAAAAGCTTGCGCGCAAAAAGGCTGAGCGTGAAGGGTAAAGCGCCCAAGCCCAGTGATATTAAAGCTTAAGGATAAAGCTTGATCAAAAACATATCTAGTGTCGCGTAACCGACTTTGCGCGGTTGCGTTTTTGTAGTTTGAAAAATGACGCGTGCGCCCGACAGATAGAACGAGTGACAGCGCAGATCTAAAAAACGAACATCAGCCTGTTAAGACCAAAATGCGGGATTAACTGCGGTGTGAAAGATAAGCAGCACGTTGATAAAATGGATCTGCCCGCAACGTTGTAGCGACCTATAATTTTCAGTATCTCTGCTCGATATGTCAGGCTTGCAAGATTGAATCGCCCGCCATTATCACTCTGTTTCTGAGTCTATTTCACGCGCAGTATGCCGCATTTTGATCCTGCTCGCTATGCGATGAAAAATGTTGAAAACTTAATCATACTGAAGCGTTATCATGAAGACTTAGTCGAACGGACTTCAAGCGATGTTCAGGAAGGAAACGAAGCATGAAAACTTTCTTTCACTAGATTCGACGAAATCTCTGAGTTTCATAACGATCAGCCAAGTCCTTTGACTGTGGGATATTCTGCTCGTGGCTCCGGTTTGGTGTTAGAGGAAACTTGGTAGAAGATGGCACACTAGCTCTTTCTCAAAAATTGATATTCTTCGTGAGTTATGATCCTGAAATTATCTGACAATTGACTTTGAAAGCTATTATACTCGTTCGGAATAATTTCTCGGAAAAACTTGAGGATCGCATTGGCGAACTGCTTTTACGTGAGATAGTGGCGATAATGGGTCACGAATTGCTGTATTTCGGCGCATAATCCTTTGATCGGGTTCAGGTGAAACAATATGGCGGTAATTGGATCAGGTGGAGGCGGCAATCCGACCGTGCGGTAGCTCTCGGACTTCTGATCCTTTATGATAAGCGGCGTTGTCCTAAATCACATGGATCAATTTATTAGGGTTGCGCGCCTCAATCTTGGCAAGAAGATGTGCGGCAGTGGTGCCGTCCGCAGTGGTTGGTTCAACAAAGGGCGCATCGAAAGTTTCAAAGTTGAATTCGCCATGGATGTTTACGCCCCCACGCCCTTCGGTGGTTGTCTCGGCGAGGCTGCAGCCTGCCATGACCCAGCCATATGCGGGTTTCGTTTGATACTCGGCATGCACTGGTTCGGCGAAATATACCGCTTCATCTGCTCTCATCCTTTTCAGCAGGCGCTCGCACATGTCGATGAATTCAGCCTGCTGTTCAGCAGCGGCAACGCGGCGAAGGCTCTTTGGTTTGCGATACTCAAACCCCAGCTGGGCAAGAAGCTTGAGGCAGCCAGAATCTGAGTAGTCCAATAAGAACTCATTCAAAATATGCGCCCCGATCTCAACCATTGAGCTGCAGAACGGAACATCCAGCTATTCAAAAAGCTCCGTTTCCTGCGTCAAAGCCATTCGGGATCGGTCGCACTTCCAATCATCGCAACATAGCGTGTCCCAGCCACCTTCACGGTTGGTCTTGTACCGGCCACGAATGGCGTCGCCGTCCAAATCAAGAATCTTCGCGATCTGAACGCATCTTTCACCAACATCCAGCGAAAGGATTGTACTCGTTCAGCGCGCCACGCCATGGTCCTCGCGCTGACTGCGAACACGTACCTTAAGCTCAAGTTGATCGGAAGAAGAAAGAAAACGAGGACGGATCTTGTAAAAGATGAATTCTTCTAAGGTCGGACGTCAACCCGAAAAAATCCGGGGTTCAATGACTCCGAGTATAAAGGTTTCATTTTACATTTTGCGGCGCCTCAAAACGGTTTGGGCTGGCCGATTTGCTTTTAAAAAACCCGTATGATTGACTATGTATTCTGCGTACATACGGGTTGAAAATCGGTGTGAAACTTAAGACCGCTCTGGGATCTGCTTTGTGCCCTTATACCTACAGAATCATTAAAAGATTACATCTCTTGAGGCGTTGGATCTGGACTTACATTGTGGATTATATTGCGAGGCGAGATTTTTAAGGCAATGGCACGTATAAAACGAATTTGAATAAAACGTAAAAGGCGGTGATCACCACTGCGCCGGATACCGGATATAAAATGAGCGTTTTTGCGTTCCAGCCCTCATGCATTGCCGCAATCAGCCCACCGCTGAAAGCCACCACACCTGCGGAGAGAAATCCGATCTTGGGGATCAGGAAACACATCAAAAACATCGTCATTATTAACAAAACCCGGCGCCACCAAATGCCGGTTCCAAAGCCGCCTTCATCGGATGGTTTTAAAAATCTGGCGATGAATGAAACTGTCGCTGTGACGACCAGTATAATGGCCACGGTTTGCGGAAAAACTTGGCTGTCGCGATCAGTATAGCTGATTGTGTCATACAGCGTTATCAGCCCCGCACAGATGAAGAACAACGAGGCAAGCAGAGATCCGATCTGTCCGCCGCTTTTTATTGCAGAAGGGGGGGTCATTGGTCAGCCTCTTCGTATCTGCGTGATTTTTGCCATTGGACCACCAGCGGTAAAATTAACGTTATGAGGGTGAACAGCAAAATGCCCTGCGAAATCGGTCTGCCAAAAAACATCCCGAATAAGTTATTTGTCGCCGCGCCTATGGTCCAGCCTTGCACAAAGCCTTGCTCGGCGATCGGGCCCAATATCAACCCCAGAACGATCGGTGAGGCAGCGAATCCAAACCTGGCAACAACCCATCCAAAAACCCCAAGGCACAGCATGATAATCACGTCTGAGACGCTGTTGCGGATGGCAAAAGTGCCGATGATGGTCATAAACCCGACCGTTGGCACCAACACTGCCTTCGGCACAGTGACGATCGATTTATACGCGTAGCGCCCGATCAGAAGGCCTGCCGGCAACATCAAAACCGTTGCGATTATCAATCCATAGATGAACGTAAAGACGATCGAGCCGCTTTGTGAAAACATCGCTGGGCCGGTGCGTACGCCTTGCACCAACAGCGCTCCTAAAACGATGGCATCGGGCGGGGTGCCTGGAATGCCTAAAACCAGCGTCGGGATGAAGCCCCCACCAACAGTGGCGCTATTTGCGGATTCGGTTGCCATAATGCCATTCGGCTCGCCCTCACCAAATTTCTGGTCTGGCTTGGCGGTACGTTTGGCCTCTGAATAGGCCACCAACCCAGCAACTGAGCCGCCTGCGCCGGGTAAAATACCCACTAAAGTACCGATAATCGAAGAGCGGATCAGATTGAATTTCGAGCGCGCCGCGAGCGCAAATGCCTCTCCGATGCGAACCGTTTTCACGCCTTCTTCCACCTTTAAATGCCTGTCAGGAACCGCGACCAGATCGATTAAGACCGGTACGCAGTAAAGACCAATCAACGCCCCCACAACGCCAAAACCGCCAATCAAGGTTTGGCTGCCAAATGTCAGTCGGATATCAGCAGAAATTTCAGCCACGCCAACCGTTGATAAAATCATCCCAAAAGCCCCGCCCACCAGACCTTTCATTAAATTGCCGCTGGAGAGTGATGCAATTAAAGACAGTCCAAAAACCGACAACCAAAAATACTCAATAGGCCCAAAAGCCAGCGCGACCTGCGATAGAGGCGGAGCCAGAAAAAGCAACGCGATTGCGCCAACCAGGCCGCCAAAAACTGATGCAAAACAGGCAAGGGCGACCGCAAGATCTCCATCGCCACGTTTTGCCATGGGATAGCCGTCAAAGGTTGTGGCAATGGCCGATGGGGTGCCTGGTGTATTCAATAAAATAGCGGCATAGGCGCCGCCGTAAATTGCGCCGGTGTAAATGGCCCCAAGAAGAATAAGCGCGGAGGCAGGCTCCATACTAAAGGTGATGGGAACCAAAATAGCCAGCGCCATGGTGGCGGTTAACCCCGGGATAGATCCAATGACAGTGCCGGCCACAACGCCAAATAAAGCCAATGCAAAATTCAAAGGCGTTAAGGCAGATAAAAAGTGACTGAATTCCATCGTTACAACTTTCCGGGATTAACCAATTTATTTTACTTGATGAGGCCAGCTTCGCGGGCATCTTTCAAATATTCCGCAACGCGGTCAGCCATAAAGGCCGGCATATCCGCCGCGCTTATATCCAACATCGCAAAGCCACCATCGAGCATTTTCTGACGAAAGGCTGGGTCGGCATTGATTTCGCCAATCATATCAGACCACATGGCGGTGGTTTCTGCGCTCGCGGTATTGGGCAACGCTATACCACGATAGGCGCCACCCACCATATCATATCCCAGTTCTTTGAAGGTTGGGACATCCGGGAAAAGGGGATGACGGTCTTCCATCGCAACGGCTAACATGCGCACGGCATCGCCTTGTTTAGCACCTACGGTTGTATAACCCCATTGTGCTTTGACCTGATTGCCCAAAAGCGCCGTCACAGAGGCACCGGTGCCTTTGAACGGCACATATGTGGTGAGCGCGCCGGTCATCTTGTCAAATTTGATTTGGGCTAGGTGGTTGGCGCTGGCTTTTCCCGATCCTGACATGGTGACCTGTCCGGGGTTGGCCTTCGCATCATTCACCAAATCTGCAAGTGTTTGATAGGGGCTATTGGCCGGAACAACGATGGCATCTGGTGTGAAGTGGAACATGTAGAACGCGTTCAGCGAATCTGTTGTAAAGCCTACGTCTTTTTGCGCAGGTTTGATGATGATATGGGGTAAGTTCACGCCCATAATGGTTTGGCCATCGCCGTTCAAACCGTTGAGAGAGGCCCAGCCAACTGCACCGCCACCGCCGGGTTGGTAGGAAACCACCATTTCTTGGCCAAATTTTTCGGCAAAGAAAGGCTGCTGCAATCGTGCAGAAATATCCGACTCGCCGCCGGGTCCGAAAGGAATGATGTAATTAACGGGTCCGTTCAATTCTGCGTGGGCTTGCACCCCTAATGTCAGTGCAAGCGCCGCCGCTGCGGTTGTTTTAAGAAGAGTACGTCTCAGCATAATGTTTCTCCCGAATTTGCTGTAATTTTGTGATATCTTTGATAGTAGACACAGGTTTAGATGCAAGCGCCATGGTTTTTTGAACTAGCAGCTCTAAAAGTCTAGGCTTGCAAATCCGCTGACCAGCGCAAGTTAATGCATTTTTGAGCGTGTCATTGATGGTCATTTTACGCCATATACCGTGCTAACGATGCTAGGTTTCCCTAAAATTTGCGTTTGCGCCAGTCATTAATTTTTGGCTTTTTGTAAAGCGTTTCTTTATAAGCGCATTTATGAGACTATTTTGGCCTGAGAGGTGTCGTAAGACCGATGACCATTGCCCTTTTTAAAACTTTGATCGCCATATCTGAACAGGGTAGTTTTCGCGCTGCCGCAGATGTTATTTGCGTCACGCATGCGGCGATCGGCCAACAAATGACGCGGCTTGAAGAAACATTGCAAGTCAGATTGTTCGACCGTTCTGAAAAGTCACCCAAATTGAATCAATTGGGCAAAGCGTTTGTGCCCAAGGCCAAAGCGGTCGTTTTGGCCTATGATACCATTTTAGATGATCTCACGGGTGATCCGCGCACGATCGGAGAACTTTCTGTTGGCGCGGTGCCATCCTCTTTGGCCGGCTTAATTCCCAAATCGATCAAACGGTTGATCACNCTTTATCCACAATTGCATATCCGCGTAGTGCCGGGGCTTTCNCCTGCTCTATTCGAGCAGATCGAAGGNGGGACATTGGATGCGGCTGTGATGAGCGAGCCTCGGCATATACATAACGGGCTTAATTGGTTGCCATTTTATGAAGAAGAATTGGTTTTGCTGGCCTCGCCAGAGGTTGTCGAAGACGATCCGTTTCTCATCTTGGAAAGGATGCCTTATTTGCGCCATACCCGGCAGGCAGCCGTTGGGATGATGGCCGAAGACTGGCTGGCGAAAAATAACATTCGCGTGCATGATTTGATGGAGATGGGCTCTTTGGAAAATCTTGCCAGTATGGTTGCACATGGTCTTGGGGTCGCGATTGGCCCAAATATTTGTGTTCCTGATCCGTCTTTTGAGCAATTAAGAAAAATTTCATTGGGACCATCTGCGCCCCGACGTACGCTTGGTATCCTAACGAGATCAGATTGTTCAAAATTAAAACTGCTTGAGCCCTTGTTGGCGCAAATCAAACTGACCATCGCTGAATCGGAGGGTTAAACCGAATTGTAAAATTTAATTTTATTTAAAATGAAATTTATTTGATTTGCTAAATAATATTTTGAGGGTGACAGTAAGGCAACCTGTCAGTCATCTTGGAGGCATTTATGCCAAACCTTTCTACCGCGCCATCAGATGATGTTTTGGATCAAATTAAAGCCATCCTGGGCCATGGTGGATGGAAGGCTGGAGCTGAGGCTATCAGTTATTTTGATGATCCGAGAGGGCGGTTTTGCGGGGCGGCATTTTTGGTGGTGTTGCCCGAGTCAACTCAGCAGGTATCTGAGATTGTAAGCCTCTGTAATAGAGAAAAAATTGCCCTTATTCCCTATGGCGGCGGAACGGGTGTGGTGGCGGGCCAACTTTCAATTGAAACCGAAAATATGCTTATCCTATCGCTTGAACGGATGAATAGCATCAGTGAGGTTTCTGAAGATGACTGCACTGTGACGGTGCAAGCAGGCTGTATATTGGCGCATCTGCACGCGGCGGCTAATGAGAAAGCGCTGCAATTTCCGCTCAGCATGGCTTCTAAGGGCAGCTGTAGTGTTGGGGGGAATCTTGCCACCAATGCAGGGGGGATACAAGTCGTGCGCTATGGCAACACGCGAGATCTTTGTTTGGGGATAGAAGCCGTGTTGCCCTGCGGCTCGATTCTAAGCGATCTCAGCCCTTTGCATAAAGACAATACAGGGTATGATCTTAAACATCTTTTGATTGGAAGTGAGGGGACATTGGGCGTGATAACCGCGGCCACATTCAAGCTTATACCGCTCGATCCTGAAACGGTGACCATGCTCTGCGCGGTCGCATCTCCCGCCGCTGCCCTCGCGCTCTATAAAAAGTTACGCCTCGATTTGCGAGAGAGTATTTCTGCGCTCGAACTGATGAGCGATTTCGGCTTGGAATTGGTGGCCAGTTGTTTTTCTGACCTCAAAAAACCCTTTGAACAAGATCACAGCTGGTATGTGCTGATCGAGGCAGGCGGCGCCAAGGGTATTACAGATCAAGCTTTGGACGCGATGGCCGCGTGTTTGAAGACGGGTTTGGTGCAAGACGCTGTGATTGCACAATCCGATATGCAGCGCTCTACCCTGTGGCGGTTGCGCGAAAATACACCCGAGGCAAACCGGTTGTCAGGTGCGTTTGTAAGCAGTGATACATCAGTTCCCATTAGCAAAGTTGAAGCGTTCATTCACGCGACATNCGCNGNNNTAAAAGCGATNAATNCGGATCTGAGGNTCAACACATATGGGCATATNGGNGANGGGAATATACATCACAATATTTTACCACCCCAAGGCGTCACGAAAGCCGCATTTCTAAANGCNGAACCAGACGCNGCTGANCGCATTNGCATGGNGNTAAANGATGCCACGGTGNAATTTGGTGGCTCGATTAGCGCTGAGCATGGGATTGGCCGCTTGAAAACGCAAGACCTTNAAGCTTATGTCAGTCCGGTAAAGCNNCGCGCGCTTAAGGCNATAAAATNGGCACTTGATCCCAACAATATTATGAACCCCGGCGCGGTGCTTCGTTAANNCGANAATTTTTGGNTTGATNGCTTGAGACANNATCCCNNTNGCGTNCAANGCGCGGGNTNNGNGCNNGGCTGCAATNTGGCNGCGTNTTNCTNCCGTTTTTGNNNATGCCANCGCNCAAGAGNTTTGGCGCNCNGNATNNATATAGATATCGAGCAAATTAAACCGGATAAAGCGGCTTGCCTTTTACGCAGCGTGGGCTTCGCCTGAGCGGCGTTTTAATATGCAAACAGCATGATGATAAAGATGCGTTATAATCTGGGTCAGGTGGCTTGCTGTTTACACAAGATCCATGTCGCGATGAACCAGCCAGATACGTCGCTACTTTTATTCAAACAAAATTTCAATTTTAAATTAGATCGGTTCGCCAAATTAGAGGGCTTGGTTGTGGGTTTTTGATGTTTGAGTGATTCTGCGCGTAGGCGCCATTCCTCCAGTCAAGAAAGCAAAATTTTTAAATAAGCGGAACCTTTGTATACTCTAAGATAAGTCTAGATGTCTTTAAGATTTGTGAAAACAAACAATTTTTAGGGCTCTATTCTGGAAAATTGAGTGAGAAACAGAGATTTTAAAAAAATGGATTACGNTAATTTTAACTTAATCCTCAAAAAGAAGNTTNTTTGGTCTTCACCATCAAAATAACCGTTGATTGGAAACTGGTAATCTGTTCGATTGCGATTTAAGCTTGCGCAACGCTCGCGGGCACAATCATTCTGTTCTTTTGACAGAAGAATGAAGCTTCAATTTTGAGGCAAAAAATGGGAGAAAATAAATGTCGAATAAATCAAAACTGATCGGTGCGGTTGCCGGTGCGACTCTNGCGCTCGGTGCGCAGACAGTCTTNGCCGGTGGGCATCAGGAAATGACGGTAGCATATTTTCTAGAGTGGCCAATGCCATTTGAGTATGCAAAACAAATGGGAACTTATGACGAAGAGTTAGGTGTAAAGGTCAACTGGGTGAGCTTTGATTCTGGTGTGAAAATGTCCGCAGCTATGGCCTCGGNTGATGTTCACTTATCAGTAAGCCAGGGTGTTCCGCCTTTTGTGGTTGCAACCTCGGCTGGCCAAGATCTTCAAATCTTAGATGTAGCTGTTAGCTACGCTGACAACGATAACTGCGTCGTCAGAAGCGATCTTGAAATTGACAAAAGCAGCACTGAAGAGTTGGCCGGNAAAAAAGTGGCTGTGCCTTTGGGTACAGCAGCGCATTATGGTTTCTTGAAGCAAATGGACCATTTTGGTGTTGANGTTGGCAGCATGGAAATAGTGGACATGGATCCACCAGATGGCGCTGCTGCAATCGCGCAAGGCGCTGTGGATATGTTCTGCGGTTGGGGTGGTTCGTTACGCCGCGCGAAAGAGCACGGAAACATTCTGCTTACGGGTGCTGAAAAAACTGAACTAGGTATTTTGGTTTTTGACGTCACTTCTGGTCCAGCAGGCTGGGTAGCGGAAAACAGCGATCTAGTTGCCAAATTTCTCAAGGTGACCGCCGATGCAAACGCGATGTGGGCGGATTCTTCCAACCATGCCATGATGCTTCCTGCCATTGCGAAAGACGCTGGTATGGATGAGGCGGNAACAGCAGATACAATGGCGACATTTGTATTCCCAACTGTCGACAGCCAATTGTCTTCAACATGGCTCGGTGGTGGCGCACAGGAATTTATGAANGGTGTTGCAGACGTCTTTGTGACAGCTGGAAGTATCGATTCAGCATTGGGTAGCTATGCTGACAACGTGAATGTTGGTCCGTTGGAAACAGCAAACGGAATGTAATTAAACAGCTGCGGGCCGGTGCGCCGGCCCGCAGAATGCAACTGATGTTGTGGTTTATTTGCAATCGTNTCCATCAAAAGTAGGAAGAGAAAAGTGGCCATGTCTGGACTGTCCATCCAAAATATTTCAATGCGCTTTGATTTGCCAAACGGTGAGTGCGTGCAAGCTTTGAAGGATGTCACNCTCGACTTGAAAGCAGGTGAATTGATGTCTGTTTTGGGNCCCTCTGGATGTGGNAAAACTACATTATTAAACATTGTTGCCGGATTTCTCGCGCCAACGCAGGGTGAAATTCTATTAAATGGCGAAAAGGTAACTGGCCCCAATGCCGAACGTGGCATGGTGTTTCANCAGGGTGCTTTGTTTGAGTGGATGAACGTAAGAGAAAACGTGGGCTTTGGTCCACGGATGAAAGGAATAAGCACCGCACAATCGCGCGAAAAAGTGGATCATTTGCTTGATGTGGTTGGGCTGCGGGATTTTAAAGATAAAGCAGTATATGAGCTTTCTGGGGGCATGCAGCAGCGTGTTGCATTAGCCCGATGCCTCGCCAATGATCCAGATGTAATTTTAATGGANGAGCCATTAGGCGCACTTGATGCGCTTACTCGCGAAAAGATGCAGTCGTTGGTTTTGAAGCTATGGAAGGAAACCGGCAAAACAATTATTTTGATNACGCATTCTGTAGAGGAAGCTTTGCTGCTGGGCGAGCGCCTTTTGGTGATGGCTCCGCGCCCGGGCCGTATTCATCGTGAATATCGTCTTCCTTTTGCTGATCTAGGCGTTGATGCCGACCTTCGTGATATTAAAAAACACGTCGAATATGCCAATCGGCGCGAAGAGATTTTGGAAATGATCTGGAATATGGAAGAAGAAATTATGGGACGTTCGGAGGCAACGGTTTGATGGAGTTATTGGTCAAGCTTTCCGAAGAATTACTTTCNATCCTGGTCATTCTAGCGGCGGCTATGCCCTATNTCGCCGGTTATATTGGCTTAATCCTGTTAACCCTTTTTGTGTCGCGGNTGGTAAAGNAACTTCTTACACCCAAGCAAGATTTTGGTTCATTGAAAACCGTGACCTTTGGAGATGAAAGTGCGGTAAATTCAAATTTNGCAGCTTCTGTTGTTTCTGTTCTGTTGGTTNTGATTTTATGGGGGGCCTTCACCGGATCAAAAATTTTACCGTCGTTTCTGCATGCACCCGGCCCTTTTCGGGGAAATGCTGAATTCACTTACACGGCTGAAACCGGTGATGGTCTGCGCGATGAAGCGAGAGTGAAACTTATTGTCCATGGCATNGGTGAAGATATAATCCTCCCNNACCTAGAATTGGGTGATGGTTTCGCCAAAAATGATGTCATGGCCGTCAAAGCTTATCGCACGAAATTACTGAAATGGGATAAAAATGACGAAGAAAACCGCAAAATGGGAGCTAAGATTGTTGCCATTNATGGTAAGCCGATTGAGCAGGGNGTCGCGGTTTATTTAGAGAATCTTCGTATTGCTTTAACGCCAAAAGGCACTTTGAATGTTGAGCCTCGAAAAGGTTGGCAGATGGAGCCTATATGGTTGCCGGCGCCCGAAGCCGTCTGGGGGCGNCTGATAGAAATATCGACCCAAGGCTTCAAGAACTTTCCTTTGCTTGAACATTTGGGTTTTTCGCTATTTCGAGTTGTGGTCGGGTTTTTTATTGGCGCGATGGTGGGTATACCTTTGGGCTACGCCATGGGCTTGTCCGATTGGTTTCGTGGCTGGTTTGATCCGATTGTNGANTTTATGNGGCCNGTNCCGCCGCTTGCTCTGATCCCGTTGGTGATTATTTGGGCGGGTATTGGGGAAGTTGGCAAAGTGATTTTGTTATTCCTCGCTGCACTTTGGATTATGGCCATCGCCGCGCGTGCAGGCGTGTCTGGAGTTAAAATTTCAAAAGTGCACGCTGCTTATTCATTGGGCGCAAGTAAATGGCAGATAATGCGCTTTGTCGTATTCCCCAATAGCTTGCCAGAAATTTTTACCGGGGCGCGAGTAGCGATGGGCGTGTGTTGGGGAACGGTGGTTGCTGCTGAACTTGTGGCAGCGGAAAAAGGCGCAGGCATGATGATTATGGTTGCGTCAAAATTCCAGCAGACGGATATTGTTATCCTGGGCATTATCCTGATTGGGATTATTGGCTTTGGCATAGACATGCTAATGCGTTGGGTCGAACGGGTTATGGTGCCCTGGAAAGGGCGGGGCTAAAGTCGCAAAATAAAAAAAACTTTGTTTCTTAACGGCACGTCCCAGAGTCAGGGATAATATTCTTGTTTTTGCCTTATTGTATCTAGCAGCGTGAATAGCCTTAGTTTTTCGTGCATGCGCCGCCAGTTTCTTTGAAGGTCAGTTTTTGGGGCGTGGATTAGCTTATCGGATCAAGTGCGCTACCCAGTATGAGGATGAGACTGAGTAGCGGCTTTTGTGAATTTATATGTTTTGCAACGATTTTACCCTCGCAGAAATGTTCTAGATCCGTAGGTAGAGGGCTCAGGTGTATGATCGTCCTAAAATTCTATTTTTAACAAAATACGCTATATTTCAGCTCCGCTTTTGGCGATTTTGTGGATGTTTCCAACCAGCGCAGAGGTTGGCCTGTCGCTGAGGTGTATTCAGTCTTTCACTTTGCGGCTTTTGCGGTGAGCAGAGCGGGCGAGCTGCATTGCATAAGCTTCGTGTTTTGTCGCGGGGTTGGATAAAAACCTGATTTTTTTTTATGGCTCGCATAATTTGGGGAACTTGTGGAAGGTCGTATGATGGAAACACTTTCAAAGTGTCGGGTGGGGGGATCCTGATTTACGTATTCATTTTTCTACGATCTATCATTTTGACTGATCAAAGAGTTGAAACCAATTTTCTATTTTGCCGTTTTTGAGAGGTGAATGTGTGTCCCATACTTGGTGGGCATTCTAACCGTTTAGTCCATGACTGATCTCACAATGCCTTTATCAATTCGGGGTGATCGACTTTGTTTTTCTAGGGGCTCATACTTGGGGCAAGGTGGTGCGCTGTTGGTTTCGGAATTTAACGCCTTTCAATGCTGTTTGAGGGGCTTTTTAACGCCACAAATTCAAATTATTTGCACTTAATTAGCAAAATATTTCATTTTTAAGAATTTAAACTTTGTGTCATGATCACCTGCGACACTTCTTAGATTTCAGTAAGGATAGCGATTATGCGGCGTTTAGGGGCTTGGATGCAGTTTAATTTGAAACTGGGTTTGCACGTGCAACGCGGCCGGCCCGCCCCTCATATTTTGTCCGTTTCAGATATCTTTTGGGGTGTCCGCGGATGCTGCTGATCGGTGCGTTTGGCACGGTGCTTGAAGCCATCTACCAGGTTTTTTTTGGCTTCTATCAGTTCGCGATATGGCGCAAAGAGCGTTATTTTGAAGATCTATGTTTAATTCAAACGGGAGTGGGCAATAAAGCAGGCCCCGGTGTTTACGGCGCCGCGCCCTATCAAGCCTACGGTCCCTCGCGGTGCAAAGGAGAGCAGAATGAAACCTTATAAGATGTTGATCGATGGCGCATGGGTAGAGGCCCGCGATGGCGGAACATTCACCAGTATTAACCCTGCGACAGGTGAAAAATGGGCGGTTATTCCAGAGGCCACGGCCGAAGATGTGGATTGCGCTGTGCGCGCC
>NZIN01000059.1 GCA_002689905.1 Rickettsiales bacterium | reverse complement strand
GAAGTTTGTTAACAAATATTTAAAGAGGTTTCTCAAATGGTTCGTTCACAAAGTTTTAAGAGTAAAGTAATTCATTATATCAAACGTTATTTCAAGTATTTCTTCTTGTTTCAATTAGTCAAGGGTATAATATGGTTATGTGTATTCTTTACAGGTTGGTCATTGTTTAAGTAAAGGACTCTATTCTTATACATAGTGGTGTTGAAACTTCAGGAAACCAGCTCCAGGTTACCTGGTCCATTTTTTAGTAAAATTTTTTTCCAGGAAAAATACAATCTCCAAAGTTTGCACAATAAATAATAGTAAATGAGACCAGACGAAATCAACCCTTACGAGATTATTAGTGAAACCACTTTAAAGTCCAATAAGTCTTTTAGTGTCAAAACTTACATTATTATAGTCCTATCTTTCTGGTTGTTGTTTACTATATTATAGACCACTACAGCTTACACATTTTCTATAAGGACTTCCTATGTTAGACCCTATCACAGCGGTGGCAGCAGCCACCTCAGCATTTAATGTTATCAAAAAAGGCATTGCGTTTGGTAATGATTTAGAAAGTATGACTAAATCGTTATCTAAATGGTACGGTGCAGTTTCAGATTTTAATTACGCAGAGCAAGAAGTCAATAGTGCAGGCGGTGTCTCTAAACTTCTTTTTAAAGGTAGTATAGAAAAGATGGCGCTAGACATTACCATTAATAAACAAAAGATAAAAGAACAAGAAAACGAATTACGGACTCTAATTCAATATACTTACGGCCATAACGTATATAATGAAATGATTGAATTAAGACGTAAGTTAAGAAAGCAACGTGAAAACGAGTTTTATCGTAGGCGTGAATTTAAAAAACAATGTTTAGAGGCCTTTTTAATACTATTACTAATATGTCTAATTGGCGGCGCTGTCTTGTTTTTGACGTATTTGGCGGTAATGTAAAGAATAAATAAATTCTATGTCGGTTAATATCGGCCTATTACTATTGATATTTGGTATATTTACTACTATTCTTATTATACGTTTAATACTGGCGGAATCGGACTCGGATTCTAATTCTGAGGAAGAGCCAAACGCCTTGACTGAATTTCGTAAACGAATGGGAATGGACGACTAACTCCCAATAGGTCAAATAAATGTAATAGAGGTAATGTCCTTATTAGTAGAAGGCCATAACACCATTCTTACATCTTTTTTATCCACTCTTTAAATGTGTAATCTTCACCAAATTTTTTTATGTATTCTGGTGATAGTTTTCCATATCGTATTTGATTATAGTATTTTTTAGGAAGTGTATAAAAGATATGATATATCATACCGTAAAGTATAATAATATAAATGACAACTAAACAAATATTTTCAAATGTCCAATCAATCTTTGTATTGGATGATTTCCCATTTTCCGTCATAGTGTTCTACTAGGGCAGTTCTACTTTCTACCCAATCGCCATCATTCATATATTCAATACCATCAATTGTTTCAATTGCAGGTGTATGAATATGACCACAAATAATGCCGTCATAGCCTTTCTTTTTACAATGTTTGACCATTGTTTCTTTATACTTATAAAGCATATTAATTGTTTCTTTTGTTTGTGCCTTTAGATATGCAGATAGTGACCAATAAGGCAATCTTAATTTTCTTCTTACAAAAGCAACCCAATGATTCATTCTCATTAACCAAGTATAGATAAAATCACCAAAGTACATTAAGAATTTACCACTATTCATTAAAGGGTCAAATATATCACCGTGTGTGACCAAGTATTTTTTACCATTAATAGCGTGATGTGTGTATTCGTTTAATATTCTCATACGACCAAATTGTAATCTAAAGTCAAACCAGTTTCTTAACATTTCATCGTGGTTTCCTACAATATAATAAACTTTAGTACCTCTTTTGGCCTTTGTTAAAATTCTTCTTATGACATTAGAGTGTGATTGAGGCCAATACATTTTTTTAGATAACTGCCAACCATCAACAATATCTCCTACAAGGTAAAGTCTTTCAGACTCATTGTTTTTAAGAAAGTCGCAAAGTTCATCAGCACTACAACCTGGTGTGCCTAAATGTAAGTCTGAAATAAAAATGGATTTATATTTAAAATTTTGAGATTTTTCGTTTTGCTCGGTAGACAAAATAAACTCCTAGTGGTAAGGTATAAAAATATTCATCAATTGCAGATTTGCCGGCCATTTGTTTGCCTATGATGGCCACCACAATCATCATAATAAAATAGTTAATTAATAAAGTGTATAAAATAAAAAGGGGTGCCTCTTTCAAGACACCCCAGATATGTTGATGATTAATCTTTATCTTCTTCATCATTATCTTCATCATCAAAATCTTCTTCTACTTCAGGTTCAATTTCTAATACAGATTCAATGTTTTCAATTCTAGCGATAATGTCTTCAATTTTGTTATCAAGTTCTTCAATTTTATTTACTTTCGGTTCGTCTTCTTTATTGTTGAACATTGTTGCCTCTTTGTTATTGTGGATTAACGCTAGTATTTAGTTTTATTTAATATTAAATCAGTATGTTAACGAAAATTTAATATATCATATAAATAATGATATNGCTAACCATTACTACGAACAAAATTTAAACTTGGATATTGACCGCCTTGGCAAGGCGTACTTTGATATCCGTAAACACTTATCATTTGATACAGACGACAAAACAAAGATAGACTTTAATGCTATCTGTATCAATAGAATACCAGGTGATGAAAAAAGTATTACTGGTGGAAATATTCGTGGTTTGTATTGGACTTATCCTGATACAGATAATCACGAAGAAAAAAGATTAGAACCAGTTAACGAAGCTGCTTATACTGAAATTTGTCCAGAGTTCAAAGGAACATACTTTGAGGAAGTGTATGAAATTCTGAAAAGACAATTTGGTAAAATTGGTAGAGTTAGAATACTTATGAAACCACCAAGAAGTTGTCTCTCTTGGCACAGAGACCCCGAGCCACGTATTCATATTCCTATTATTACCAATGTTGGTTGTAAAATGGTAATTGAAGATGAGGCGTTTCATATGCCAGCCAATGGTAGTGCATATGTTACCAACAATACAAAATACCACAACTTTTTTAACGGGAGTGAAATAGATAGAGTTCACATTGTTGCAACTCTATTAAAACCTTTTTATACGTAATGATTAANTTATCAGATAACGCATANAAANGNNTAAANGAATTAAGAAACAAGGCAAACAAAAAATTTGTACGTCTTGATGTCAAAGGCGGCGGCTGTGCTGGTTTTAACTATGAGTGGTCTTATTCAGACGAAGAACAACGTACAGACGCCGTGATTGATGATGTATTAATTGTAAGTAGAGATTATGAATTATATCTTATGGGTTTAGAATTAGATTATAGTTATGATGATTTTGAATCTATGTTTAAGTTTAACAATCCTAAAGCTACAAGTTCTTGTGGTTGTGGAACATCATTCGCAATATAAATAATTATAATCGTTTATCCTGAAACGGACGGAAGTAAACCACAAAGGTTGAAGAAACGCTCTTTTTAAAGGAGTAAGTATGGACTTAATAAAAGACCTACGAGCTTTAAGAAAAGAGAAACAAAAAGAAGTCTCTTCTAAAGCTCAGTTAAGAAAAAGAAGTAAAGAAAGTATTGCCAGACCAAAGGCAAAGAAAAATCTTTTTTCTAACGACCCACGTATGCAAGGGATATAAGACCAATGGTGCCGGCGACTGGACTTGAACCAGTAAGCCGAAGCGACGGATTTTAAGTCCGTTGTGTTTACCTATTTCACCACGCCGGCAAATTGGCCTGCTCGGTAGGACTCGAACCTACGACCCACAGCTTAGAAGGCTGTTGCTCTAATCCAGCTGAGCTACGAGCAGTTTGTGTATTATGCAGGTGTATTATTTGATTGTCAAGCCTTATTTGTAATAAATGGCAAAAGTGTCTGCCATATTTTTGTGGCAGAAAGAAGCAGGTCTATCATAACCTGTTTTTGATTTTCCTCTATATCTGATTCTTAAAGGTTTTACTTTTAAACTAAATTCATAAAACAAATCAAGATACTTCATAGGTATATTTTTTGCTATACCTTGTTCATTAGGGTGGGCAAGATACTTTTTAGCAATCTTGTTCCCAACCCTTTTTAGTTTCTGATAATATTCAGTATTCATTATTTTATCAGCGTAGTTCATATTATTTCAAGTACAAAGGACCAGTCCATTGAATAGGATATTGTCCTTTTAAAACGTTACCTCTAGGAGAGTTTAAAGCAGGCGCATTGTAACCAGCGGCTTTCAATATATCACCTTTCTTAAAGTGTTTAAAGTCTTCTTTAACAATGAAACAAAAAACACCAGTATCTTGTACAATCTTAATGTACTTTTTACCTTCTTTGATTTTTGTTTTATTATCCCAATTATCAACTTGTTCTTTAGAATAACCTGATAGTTCTTTACCACCAGATGTTGACCATCTAAAGTAATCTTGTTTGGCACCAGCCATCAAGTTTTTAATACCCTCATCAAGAGTAGTAGCAGTTTTATCAACGTGTATCATAGTATAGTCCTTTTGTTAGTTATTGAGTTTTTAAGATTAAAAATCCACCACTTATCATTAATGCTAGACCACCTAAAGCGTACATAAACATTTCTAATAGTGAATTTGCGTTTTCAACACATTTACCATCACAATCGCCAGCAGAACCAGCCATCATTGCGATACCTAAAAATATCAAAGTTGCAGAAATAAAGTTTTTCATAGTGTTTTTGTCCTTTCTCATTTTATATAACCAATATACCACATATAAATATAGAAAGCAAGCACTTTTTTTAAAAAAATGACTAAAAAAAGCGTTAAAAATCAAGGGTTTTTGATTTTTTTTGTACTCGTTTTGTTCTTATTGAGCGTTTCCTGTGCAAAAATACGAGAAAGTTGCGATTCGTTTACTTATAAAAGCGAATCACCCTTAAAATATGCGAAAATGTTGCAAAAAGGAGAAATTTTTGCTCAATTTCGTTGTGAATTTTAAATAACAAGTGAGAATTTATGAAAAAAATGAGAATCTTCAAATTTTGGAATGAAAAAGGCGAAGAAAAAGAGACGGAACAGCTAAGTTTAACAAGAGCAGTCAAATCTGTTCAAGGTGATTTCAAAGAACAATTTATCGGAGTTGAATATAAGACAAAAAAAGGCAAGGAAGTGTCAACAACGATAGAATTGCCTTGGGGAAGAAAAATAAGAAGAGCAATTATAGCAGAAAAGAAGAAAGCTGCTTTAAAAGCAAAACAACAAAGATAATATATGGCTAAATTAAGTAAAACTTTTGTGGCACACGAAAGAATGCCTAAAAAGACATCACAATCTGGTAAGAAAAGAAGTTGTAAAATGAGTTCAATGAATAAGTCTAAAAAGAGAAGTTTAAAATTTTACAAAGGACAAGGAAAAGGATAGTGCCGCTTATAGTTAGAAAAGGTGATGATTTATCAACTGGTCACGTTTGTACCAGTATAACACAATTAGATACACCAAGTCAAGGTTCTGTTTATGTTAAAGGTATATTAGCGGCTAGAGTAGGCGACCCAACGGTATCACACCCTAACCCACCTTTACCACCTTGTCCTAATCACGTAGCAAATGTAAACGCAGGTTCTCCTAATGTTTATGTAGTTGGTATTAAAGTAGGTAGAATTGGTGATAGTGCAGATTCAGGTAGTATGATAGACGCAAAGAATAATACCAATGTTTACGCAAACGGTTCGTAAAAGTATATAAATATTACCGTTATGGCACAATACGATTCTACAACAACAAATAATTCTAAAAGGCAGAATAGAAAGTTTAGTGATATAGACCTAGACTTTAGCAGAAATTTGGTTACTAGTGATGTAGCCACGGTAACAAATGTTGTTGCTGTTAAAAGGTCAATAAAAAATTTAGTACAAACTAATTTTTACGAAAGACCTTTTAATCCAGAATTAGGTTGTGGTGTAAGAGAATTATTATTTGAACCTTTTACACCTATTACTAAAGTATTGTTAGAAAGAAAAATAGAAGAAGTATTACAAAACTTTGAACCAAGATGTGTACTTCAAAATGTAACCGTAGATGATGACCAAGATAGAAATAGATTATTAGTAAGTTTATATTTTTATGTTAGAGGTATTCCTGGTCCACAAACGGTGTCAACATTTTTACAAAGGTTAAGATAATATGGCAAATGGTAAACTATCAGTATCAGAATTAGATTTTAATTTAATCAAAACAAATTTAAAAACCTTTTTACAAAGTCAATCTACTTTTCAAGATTATGATTTTGAAGGTTCTGGTTTATCAATTCTTTTAGACGTTTTATCTTACAACACTCACTATATGGCCTTCTTGGCCAATATGTCAACAAATGAATTGTACCTAGATAGTGCCGATATTAGAAATAATATTGTATCATTAGCAAAAATGTTAGGTTATACACCTAACTCACCAAGAGCACCTAGAGCTTCAATTGATATGGTTGTTAATGATGGTACAGGTACATCAATAACTATGGCTAAAGGTACAACTTTTTCAAGTGTAGTTGATGGTATTGATTATCAATATGTAACCAATGAAGATATTACAACAACACCTCTTGACGGTGTATATACATTTAAAAACGTTACCTTATACGAAGGTAGTTTAGTTAAATTTAAATATACGGTAGATAGTACAGACGTTGACCAAAAATTTATTATTCCTAATGCAAATGCAGATACATCAACTTTAAAAGTTTCAGTTCAAACGTCTTCAACAAATTCAGCAATTCAAAATTTTACATTAGCTAGTGGTTACTCAGGAGTAAATTCAACTTCAAAAGTTTATTTTATACAAGAAGGTAGCGAAGGCAGATATGAAGTTTATTTTGGTGATGGTGTTACCGGTGATAAACTACAAGATGGTAATATTGTAATATTAGAATATATTGTAACCAATAAAGAAGATTCAAATGGTGCAAGTGTTTTTGCTTTACAAGGTTCAGTTGGTGGTTTTACAGATGTTTCTATTACTACAAATTCAAATTCTCAAGGTGGTTCAGAAGCTGAAACAGATGAATCAATTAAATTTAATGCGCCTTTAAATTTTGCAGCTCAAGAAAGAGCGGTAACTACAACAGATTATGAAACACTTGTAAAACAAATTTACCCTAATGCATTATCAGTAAGTTCTTGGGGTGGTGAAGATGATGAAACACCAAGATATGGTATTGTTAAGATTGCAATTAAGGCAGCTTCGGGTTCTACATTAACTAATCAAACAAAATTAGATATTGTAAATGGTTTAAAAAAATATAATGTTGCTTCAGTTAAACCTGAAATTATTGACCCACAAACAACTTCAGTTTTATTAACATCTAATATTAAGTTTGACGCAAAGTCAACAACTAAATCAGCAACAACTCTTAAATCAGATATTATTGACACAATAACAGATTACAATACATCAACATTACAAAAATTTGATGGTGTGTTTAGACATTCAAAATTAACAGGTTTAATTGACGATACTGACAATAGTATATTATCAAATATAACTACCGTAAAAATGAGAAAGAGTTTTACTCCAACAATAAACTCTGCTACAAAATATGATATATTCTTTAGAAACGCATTATATAATCCTCACACAGGCCATAACGCTTCAGGCGGTGGTATTTTAAGTTCTACTGGTTTTAAAGTTTCTGGAAATAATAATGAAATGTTTTTAGATGAAGATGGAAACGGAAACGTTAGAAGATATTATCTAGTTAGTGGTGTTAAAACTTATGCAGACAGCAATCAAGGAACAATTAATTACGCAACAGGTCAGGTTACTTTAAATCTTATGAACGTGGCTTCAATATCAAATATTAGAGGTTCTGCTTCAACAATTATTGAAATAACGGTAACTCCTAATTCAAATGATGTTGTTCCTGTTAGAGACCAGATTGTAGAGATAGATGTTGCAAACTCACTAATTACCGTAGAAGAGGATAGTTTTGTTGGTGGTTCTGCCGAGGCCGGCGTTGGTTATACTACATCAACAAGTTATTAATGAATAATGGCAAAGTTTAATGAAAAGTTATCAACGATACTTAATAGCCAACTACCAGAGTTTATAGTTGCTGACCATCCTAGGTTTGCAGACTTTTTAAAATCTTATTATCAACTATTAGAATCAGCAGAATTAAAAGTTAAAAATGTTCAAAACACCGTTGGTGTATTAATTGAAACTGAAACTGGTCAAGAAAACAATTTAGTTTATAACGCTACAAGAATTGGTAGTGCAAAAACTAATATTGATGAAGGCGACAAAATTCTATTAGAAGAAACTGAATACGGAAAATTTACCGTAGGTGAAACGATTGTAGGTAAAACTTCAGGTGCAAAAGCAAAAGTATTAGCTGAAGATTTAACAAACAATAGACTTTTTATATCTGCTCAAGACAAATTTATTACAGACGAATTGATTGAAGGAGAAGATTCAAAAGCTTCTGCTGCTATTACAAATTATAGACCACAACCAGTTCAAAATATTTCAGACCTTGTAAACTTTAGAGACCCCGATAAAGCAATTGAATCTTATTTAAATAATTTTAGAAATGAATTTTTAACAACTTTACCTGAAGTATTAAATAGTGAAGTTAATAAAAGAAATTTAATTAAGAACGTAAAAGATATGTACCAAGCAAAAGGTACATCAGCCGGTCACGAATTATTTTTTAGATTATTATTTAATGAACAATCTGAAACTATTTACCCTAGAGAACAATTATTAAAAACTTCAGATGGTCAATTTAACTCTTCAAAAATTTTAAGAATTATTGAAAGAGTAGGAAACACCGAAGGTTTAATTGGTAGAACAATTACAGGTAAAGATTCAAGAGCAACTGCTGTTATTGAAAACTTAGCACGTTTCCAAATTGGTGATTCAACGGTAACAGAATTAATATTAAATCAAGATACACTTTCAGGAACATTTCAATTAGGTGAAGAAGTTTCTGGTACTGCCTCTGAAATAGATGATTATTTTATTAAGGCAGATATTACAGGAATACCAGGAACAAAAACAATTACAAATTCAGGTTCTCTTTATAAAATAGAAGATACTATAAAAGTTGCCGCTGGTGGTATTGGTGCATTATTTCAAATTGCTGATATTGGTTCAGGTGCAATTGAAGAAATAATTATTGATGATGTAGGTCAAGATTATAGAATTGGTGATGTTTTAAATTTTGATGACAATAATAATTTAGGTACAGGTGTTGCCGGCTTTGTTAGAGTTGTAAATGGTGGTGTTGCTAATGAAGATAATTCAGGCGACAATGTTATTTTAGAAGAAGAAACTGAAAGAGGAGATATTTACGGCGGTTCTAAAATTGTTCAAGAGACAGAAACAGGCACAGGAGATATTACAGACATTTTCTTATCTTCAGGTGGTAATGGTTATAAAGAATTACCTCCAGTTTCAATTACAAGTGCTACTGGTTCAGGTGGTAAAGTTTTAGCGTATGGTGATAAAGTTGGTAAAATTAATTCATTAAAAACAATTGAACACGGAAAAGGTTACGAAGCCTCACCAGCACCAACTTTAACTTTTGTTCAAAACTTTTTATGTATTGATAGAACAGGAACATTTCTTCAAGACAATACTTTTACAACTTCAAGTGGTGCTTCAGGTAAAATTATTAGTTTAGATACAAATACTAACGTTTTAAAATTACAAGACGTTTCGGGTACAATTAATATTAATGATACTATAACATCACAAACAGGCGGTACTGCTAAAATTAAAAAATTTAATTTGGCTAGTGCTACGGTAAATGTTGTTCCTGTCACCGATACAGATGGTGAATTTATTAATGATGATGGTAAATTATCTGAAAGTACAATGAAGATACAAGATAGTTTATATTATCAAGATTTCTCATATGTAATTAAAGTTGGCCAATCTATTAATGCTTGGCGAGACGCATTTAAAAAGACAATGCATACAGCAGGTTTTTATTTTACAGGTCAAGTTAACATTGCGAGTAGAATAAATGCAAGAATTAAAACTCCTGTTGATGGTGTGGTTTCAGGTGTTTCTGAGGTGCCGTTCTTACAAGTTCTTAATACTTTATTCTCTACAATATTTGGTAGAAGATTAGGAACAAAATCTGATGGTACAACATTAAGAGCAAACGCAAGATTAGCTGGTGCAATTGATTCAGACGCAACTACAAGTGAACATTTTGAATCAAACACTAGAGATTTAACTTTACAAGAAGAAACTGGTATTAATTATTTAAGTAGAGTTAGAAGAAATATACCAGATAACACACAAACTTATAATGTTAGACAAGGTCACGCATACGCAGGACCAAGATATGCATTTTTAAATAAAAATATTCAACAAATATTTAAAGGTCCAGGATTTACGGTACAAGCCTTTAATGATATTAAAATTATTGGTACTAGAACAGGTTTAGATGGTCAACCAGCAACTTTTATTGCAACATCACATCCAGACGGTCAAAATTTAAAGACTTATTTTACAATACCTAGTGAGTTTGCTTCAAATAAAAATGACTTCTCAAACACGGTTACCAACTTTAGTTCAACAACAGCAACGTTTGATGATACAACACCATAGGAATGATTATAAATAGTAGAGAGAATTAAATATGGCAAAATTTACAATTAATACAGGTTCAAGTCCAAATGACGGTACAGGTGATAACCTACGTACTGGTGCAACGTATATTAATAATAACTTCAATGAGATATACAATGCAATTGGTAACGGTACCGTTCTAACAGCTTATCTTGATTTAGCTGACGATACTTCATCAACTTTAAGAAAGAATATTGGTGAAACATTAACAATTGAAGGTGGTTTAGGTATTGACACACTTATAACTGGTGGTAAATTACAAATTAAAGTAAACGCTTCAGTATTGACAGCAACAGCAGCTGCTACGTTAACAAACAAAACTATCAATTTAACTAATAACACACTTTCAGGAACATTAACAGAATTTAATACAGCAATATCTGGAACAGACTTTGCTTCAACTGACCAAACTCAAACTTTAACTAATAAGTCAATGAGTGGTGCAGACAACACATTTACAGCAATACCAAATACAGGTCTTGCAAATCCTGGAATTACAATTAGAGATAATACTTCTACAACAGATTTTGTAAATTTAGGAGAAACATTATCTATTTTAGGTACAGGTTCAGTTTCATCAACGGTAACAGGAAATACGGTAACTCTAAACGTATCAAACTTATCTAACTCTGACTTATCAGGTAGTGCAGGTATCACAAATGCAAACTTGGCCAACTCTTCGGTAACAATTGGTAATAGTTCAGTTAATTTAGGTGGTACTTTAGCAAGTGCAGGTAATTTTAATTTAACAGGCACATCTTCACTTTCAGGTTCAGGTACCGTTGATACAACTGGTTCAGGTTCTAAAGTTAGAGGTAACTTTTCTAATCAGGCTTCATTCCCTACAGCAACTTCATACTCTGGTTTATTTGCTTTAGATGAAACACAATTAAAACCTTTTGTTGCTACACAATCAGGTTATATTAATATTTTAACAGAGAATGATTCAGTATCAAGACACGCTGACGTATTTACAACTGGTATTGCAGATGGATATATTTTAAAATGGGTATCAGCAAATGGTCGTTTTGAAGCACAAGCAAATTCAGGTGGTTCAGCTTTAACGGTTGCAGATGAGGGTGGTGATTTATCAACTGCCGCTACTAAATTAGATTTCGTAGGTTCTGGTGTAACCGCTTCAGGTACAGGCGCAACAAAAACAATTACTATATCAGGTGGCGCAGGTGCATTAAACGATTTATCAGATGTAGTAAATAGTTCGCCAACGGCAGGTATGTCATTAGTTTATAATGGCACAAATTGGGTACAAGCAACAACACCAGTTTCTCAATTATTGGTAACTGCTAATGGTTCAAGTGCTTTTCTATTTACAGGTGCAGGTTTCCCTTCAACTTCAGGTGACAATCCAGCATTACACTTGAAAAAAGGTCAAACTTACTATTTTATTAATAACTCTGGTGGTTCACACCCATTCAGAATACAATCAACAACAGGAACAGGTGGTACACCGTATAATACAGGAGTTACCAATAATGCAGCTGCTTCAGGAGCAATCATATTTCACGTATCTATGGACACTCCAGCAACTCTTTATTATCAATGTACAGCCCACGGTGCAATGAACGGAACAATTAACATAACATAGTGAGAAGTCTTATAAATATTGATTAAGGAAAAGAAAATATGCCAGCAATTATAACAAATAAGTTTAGAATTCACAACTCCGAGCAGTTTAAAGAGTCTTTCTCTGAAGCTGCAGGTAATAATTACTATCTTGGTATTGGTAGACCATCACCATTCAATACTGCTACTAGAGCAGATGGTCGTACAGATAACCTAGGTACAGATGTAATACCATTAACTCCAGCAGATAACAATAATACTATGTCAATATCATATGACGATTTATTGGCAGTTAAAAGAATTTCAAGCACAGATATTGCTTTCGTAGCACCTAGAAGAAACTGGACAACAGGTACAACTTACGATATTTACAGACACGATTACGGAGATAGAATTACTGGCACAACTACTCAACAATCGGCAAATAGTGGTGTTTTTAATTTATTTGACGCAAATTTTTATGCTATGAATTCATCAAGAAATGTTTACAAATGTTTAGATAATAATAATAACACAGCTTCAACGGTAGAACCAACAGGCACAAATGCTTCAACTATTCTATCTACTGCTGATGGTTATAAGTGGAAATATATGTACACACTTTCTGCTTCTGAACAATCAAATTTCTTATCAACTGACTTTATGGCAGTTTCATCAAATGCTTCAGTATCATCAAATGCTGTTGATGGTGCAATTGATATTGTAAAAATTAAAACTGCTGGTTCAGGTGGTGCAGACGGAACACATACTGGTATCGCAATCAAAGGCGATGGTACTGGTGGTGTAGTTTCTGTTGTTGTAACCTCTGGTGCTGTAACCGCTGTAAACGTTACCAGCGCAGGTACAGGCTACACATTCGGAACAATTTCAAATGCTCAAATAGTTTCAGCAGGTGCAACTAACCTTGTTGGTGCAGAATTAGATGTAATTATTCCACCAAAAGGCGGACACGGATTTAACGCAGTTCAAGAATTAGGTGCTTTCTTTGTTATGACAAACGTAAGTTTAGAAGGTACAGAATCAGCTAACTCTGGTGACGTTTCAGTTGCCAATGACTTTAGAAGAGTATGCTTAATTAGAGACCCACAATCAGGTGGTTCAGCTGCTTCAGCTGTAACCTTGAGAGCTACTAAAGCAGTTCAATTAACTGGTGTTTCAGGTTCTTTTAACGTTGACGAAAAAATTACTCAAGCTTCAACAGGTGCCGTAGGTATTGTTGTAGAATGGGATTCAACTAATTCATTATTATATTATGTTCAAACAAGACATAATGATGAAGGCGTTGACGCAAATGGAAACCAAACAGCGTTTAGTGGTACAAATGTAATTACAGGTGCTGGAGGTGCTTCAGGTACTCCTGTTAGTACAAGTGGTACCGTAAACAATGTTGTAATTGCAAGCGGATATTCTGTGCCAGAAATTGACCACGATTCAGGTGATGTGTTGTATGTAGAAAACAGAGCACCAATAACGAGAGCGGCAGACCAGACAGAGAATATCAAGTTGATAATTGAATTTTAAGGGGAATTATAGACTATGCCAAGTCCAACTGATTTTAACCTTTCGCCCTATTATGATGATTTTGCTGAAAATAAGAAGTTTCATAGAATACTTTTTAGACCAGCATTTGCCGTACAAGCGAGAGAGTTAACACAATCACAAACTATTTTACAAAACCAAATAGAAAGGGTTTCTGACCATCTATTTGAAAAAGGTGCTATGGTCATTCCAGGTGAAATTGGTTATGACTTAAATTACTATTCAGTAAAATTAACTTCATTTACAGATTCACAAAACGTTGGCGTTACCTTAGCAGACTTTGTTGGTTTAGAATTAACAGGTGCTACTTCAGGTGTAAAAGCAAAAGTAATTAATCAAACAGCTACAGATGGTACTGACCCAAATACTTTATATGTAAAATACGTTGATTCAGGAACAAATAGTACATCCGATAAGTTTACTGCTGGAGAAACTATTTCAGTTTCAACAACTTTACAAGGACAAGTAACCACGGTATCTGCCGTAGTAGATAGTTGTTTTACAGGTTCGGCCGCATATGTAGGTGCTGGTGTTTATTACATAAATGGTTTTCACGTTAATGTAATTGAACAAACTTTAATACTAGACAAATATTCAAACACACCATCATATAGAATTGGTTTACAAGTTGCAGAATCTTTTGTGACACCTAATGAAGACCCAAGTCTAAATGATAATGCTCAAGGAGTTTCAAATACAAATGCTCCTGGTTCACACAGATTTAAAATAGATTTAACACTTAAAAAATTAACATTAGCTTCTGCTGAAGATAATAACTTTGTAGAATTATTAAGACTAAAATCTGGTATTATACAAAACCAAGTTAGAACAACAGAGTATGCAGTATTAGAAGATACGTTAGCTAGAAGAACATATGACGAATCTGGTGATTATGCAGTAAGAGACTTTGAATTAGAAGTTAGAGAACATTTAAAAAATGGAAATAACAGAGGTATATTTACATCAGCTAATGGCGGTTTAGAAACTAAACTAGCATTAGGTTTATCTCCAGGAAAAGCATACGTAAAAGGTTATGAAATTGAAACTCTTACAACAACTTATGTTGACGCAGATAAAGCAAGAGACTTTGATACAGAAAATAATTTTAGTACAAAATTTGATTTAGGAAACTTTGTTTATGTAAACAATGTATTTGGTTCGCCAGATATAGGTTTTGTATCAGGTTCTACTGAAGCATTTAAAGGAGTTAATTTATACAAATTAGCAACAGCAAGTGGTAGTAGAGGTACAGAAAGAAACGGATTACTTTCAAGTTTAGAAACAATTGGTCGTGCTAAATCAAGAGGTTTTGAATACGTAACCGGTTCGCCTACTAATTTTACTTTCTCATCTAACGGAATTACAAATACAATATTCAAAAATTATCTTTTTGATATTGAAATGTTTACACATTTAAATATTACAACAGCACAAGCATTTACAACTGGTGAAAAAATAACTGGTGGTACAACTAACGCAACTGGTTTTGTACAATCAGTTTCAAATGTTGAGTCGGTAACAATTACTTCCGTTTCAGCTGCAAGTCCAGGTGTGGTAACGACTGCTTCAAATCACAATTTTAAAGAAGGCCAACAGGTAACAATTTCAAGTATAGCTGGTTGGGCAATAGACTCAACTGCTTCAGATTCAAGTGCTAGAGTTTATACGGTTAGAAATCCTAGTGCAAACACTTTTGAGTTATATAACACAAACGGCACAACTGCTGTTAACGTAACCACAGGTGGTACAGGTGGTACTGCTGAACACGGTTTAGTAGTTCTAACAAATGTTCAAGGTGCCTTTTCTGCTAACGAAACAATTACAGGTGGTACTTCATCTAACACGGCTGTTATTCAAGGTGACGCTGCTGGTTTTAAAGGTGCAAGACATTTTGAATTTTCAGCAGTCAAACAAATTGGTCAACCTGGTACACCAACTTACACAGCAGACACAGCTTTATCTGCTACATACGGAGAAAATGCAACTCTAACTGGTAATTTAAGTATTGCAAGTTCAGGTTCGGCAGTAATCGGTTCTGGTACTAGATTTACAACTGAATTAAAAGTTGGTGACTCAATAACTTTTGACAATACAACTGGTGCTTCTTTAACTAGAACGGTTGAAGCTATTTTATCAGACACTAGTTTAACATTAGGTGAGGCAATTACAGCTACAGCAGTATCTTCATCAATTGCAGTTAGAAGAAGAGCTAAACTACAAGACGCTAATAAAAATGTTGCAATATTCCAAATGGGTTATGACGCAATCAAAACATTAAAAACAACTTCAAACTCTGGACTATCTGATACAAACTTTAAAGTAAGAAGACAATTCTCTATTAGTTTATCTTCAGGTACAGGACAAATTTCAGCAGGTAATAACGAAACGTTTACAAGTTTATCTGAAGGAGATTATATTGTTTCTATTATTAATGCAAACTCAGCTTCTCTTGGTGCAACAGGTAATATTTTAAGTTTAACTGGTAATAATGGTGATGGCAACCCAATCTTTACTTTATCAGGTTCGCCAACAGGTAAAACTTTAGACTTTGATTTTGGTACAGCATATGCTGACGCAGATTTAAAAATTGTTGCTACGGTTAATCGTTCAATAGCAAATTCAAAAACAAAAACATTACAAAACAATTCTACTAAACAAGCTAATAATCAATCAGAAATACAAAGTGGTACAATCTCACTTGGTAAAGCAGATATTCTAAATTTAGATTCTATTAAGATGTCTGCTAACTTTAGTACAGACGCAATATCAACAGATACAGATGTCACGGATAGATTTGAGTTAGACAATGGTCAAAGAGATAACTTCTATGACGTAGGAAGAATAAAACTAAAACCAGGTGCATTGGCACCAACTGGAAGACTATTAATTACGTTTGACTTCTTTACACACGGTTCTGGAGATTATTTTGATGTTGACTCTTATTCAGGTGTTGTTGATTATGAAAATATTCCAAGTTATGTATCAGATACATCAGGTAAAGAATATCAATTAAGAGATTCATTAGACTTTAGACCTAGAGTAGATGACGCTTCAACAATCAATTCAGGTAACCAAGATAGAAGTTATACAGGCGCTTCATTAGACGTTGTAAAATTTGGCGAAGATGTAACCGCTGACTTTGAATATTACCTATCAAGAATAGATAAAGTATTTTTAGATAAAGATGGTTCATTTAAAATTGTTAAGGGTGCTTCTTCATTAGAGCCGCAGGTTCCAAAAGGTTTAGATAGTGGTATGCATTTATACACACTATTGTTATCGCCTTATACTTTAACACCAGAAAGTGTTGAGATTGAAAGACAAGATAACAGACGATATACAATGAGAGACATTGGTAAACTAGAACAAAGAATTGAAAATGTTGAATACTACACTCAACTATCTTTACTAGAACAAAATGCTCAATCATTACAAATTCAAGACGCAGATGGTTTTGATAGATTTAAAAACGGATTTATTGTAGATAACTTTACAGGTCACGGTATTGGTGATGTAGGTAATTTAGATTACAAATGTTCTATGGATATGTCAAATGGTCAAGTAAGACCTACATTTAAGGAAGACGCAGTTCAATTAATTGAAACAGATGATAAAGGTTTCTCTGATGGTGCTTTGATTACCGAACAAGATAGAGTATCTTCTAATTATGCAAAAACTGGTGATATTATTACATTGCCTTATACAGAAACAACTCTTGTTGACCAACCTTTTGCAAGTAAATTTATTAACGTAAACCCATTCAACGTATTTACTTGGATAGGTTCAATTGACCTT
>NZIN01000058.1 GCA_002689905.1 Rickettsiales bacterium | reverse complement strand
ATAATTTATGGATTACGGTACTATTAATTGGCTTATTTGGAGTTGCCTTGTAGCATATGCAAGTTATAAAGTTTATAAGTTTGGTCATAGTCTTAACCCTTACGATTTTAATAAACGTAAGTAAGGCAGAAACCTGCACAACCAACGACCTTGGTGACCGTACTTGCACGACTACAACTGCTGGTACGACCACAGGCAACGTCTTAACAAACTCAACATTTACACCTGACGGTTCAGGTAACTATAATCACGGTTGGACTTCTTCAGGTGACATTGGTAACGGCCATCCTAGTACATCTGGTACAACTTACACAGGACAAAATACTTCAGGTTATGTTTTAGCATTTGAAGGTGACCCTAATGGCAGTATTTACCAAGATGTAGATTTAGTTGGCGATAGTCATTTAACACAATCACAAATCAATGAGGGTTTTACTTCAACAATGTCAGCAGACATATGGTTTTGGAACAACATTGAAAATACAACAACTCTTAAACAAACTATCACAGCCGGTGATGGTACGGTAACTACACAAACAAGAAATATAAATGACCACGACCCCAATAGGGCAATGAATGGTAGTCAATGGAATAATTATACAGATAGTTATACTCACAATTCAAACACACAAACAGATTTTACAATAAGAGCCGAAGTTTATAATAATACAGCAGGTACAGGTTATGACGGCGTTCATTATGGACCAGATGTAGATAATATTCAGTTATCTATTACAACTGCTGGTCAACAATCATCTACATTTACACCTTGCCAAGACCTAGGAACTTGTACAGACGCAGGTAATGATATTGCAGACGCAGTTAATTTAACAACAGATGATGGTTTGGATTTATTTGTAGATTTAGATAATAAAGTTGAAGACGCATTTAAAGAAATAGATAAAATGGAAGAAGTAAAAATAGAGGAAATAAAATTTGAGGTTATAGTTGAAGATGATTTAGGTCAAATAGAAGAAGTCAAATTTGAAGAGTTTGTAGAAATGCAATTTACAGATTTTATAGAAACTAATAATCTAGTAGAAGATTTTAAACAAGAATTACAAGTTGAAAATATTACTGAACAGCAATTTTTTGAAGAGTTGGGTGATAGTATGATGAAAGAATTGGGTGGTGATATGATGAATGAAATTGCTAGTTTAAATGAACCAGAAATTATGATGGAAGAGCCAAGTATGGAAGAATTTAAAGAAGAAGAAACAATGACAAATAACTTTGAGGAGGTGGAAAATAAAAGAGAAGACATAATAGAAGCAAAACCAACNGAAGAATCTAACATAAAAGAGGAATCAAATGCTACTAATGAAGAGCTTACAACAGAAACCGTTAAGACAGAGGAAACTTTATCAACAGATGANAAAACAACAAAGCCGGAAGGACAAGAGAGTGATGTTGTATCTAATGAACCAGAGGTGGTTGAAGATAAGGAAACAGAAGGACAAAAGGAGACGGAGAGTGATGGCGAAGTTGTGGAAGATGAGACAGATGTATCTGTCTCGGACAGGAAGATTGCCACTTCCGACATTGACAGCATAGGTAAAAAAGTAGAAAGAATTATTGCAAAAATAAATTCTAAATTAAAAAGAGTTGACCAAAAACTACAAGCAACTTCTNTAGTNNTATCAGCNGGNNTATCTTCAAANGCACCAGATTTAACGGCNTATAAGAANAAAANNTTANANGGTGGAANNATTNCNGATGGTAACCTGGAGCTCTTTCAAACAATAAATATTTTACAACAGCAACAAATATATAAAGGCGCTAGTTTAAAAGCGTACACAAGTAAGGACCCAATTGCTGTTAAACAAAATGCTCTAGCTAGGGTACAAACACGAATAAATACTTTACAGGCAGAAATANCTGCCTTGAAATCATTACAATAAAAGGATCAAAAATGAAGACAAATAACATAGTTGATAAACTATCTACTTATGCTGCTCTTGTTGGTGTAATCGCTACTATCGGTGGTGGTTTCTACGCTTGGGGAGAATTTAATACTAGACTTTCAGCAATTGAAGGTTCAAGTATTGATGTATCAGGTATTTCTAAAAATACTGCTGAGATAGCTAAATCAAATGAAAGAATTTCTTTATTAGAAAAAGACAATAAAGAAAATGATATTTCTGGTATTAGTAAAAACGAAAAAGCTATCGCTGTATTAGGTAAAGAAGCTGAAGTTTTAAAATTACAAATACAAGAACTTAAATTAAAATCACAAAATCCGTTGGCGAACTAGTACAATGGATAACGGCGTAAAAGATATTTTAGTTGATATAGCTGGGTTAAAGAAAGACGTGGAAAATGTACAAACAATTCACGGCAGACTTGACACAGCTATAGACAAGTTAACAGACGTATCTACATCTATCAAACAGATGTTGGCCGTACACGAAGAGAAAATCTCCAGACAAGAACAAACAGATGAAGTTATCTTTGACAAGTTAAGAGAAAGAGCTGGAGAGATACAACAGGTTCATACTGAACTTTCTAAAGAAATCCAACAAACAGAAAAACGACTACTACTAGAAATTAAGCAATTGAAGCTTGACATTAACGGAAGAGTTGGTATACTAGAGAAATATAAGTGGTTGGTATTAGGTGGTTCAATCGTAGTAGGTTGGATATTATCATCAAATTTCTCAACTATTATAGCTATGATGAACTAGGCGCCTAGGTTAGAAAAACAGCGCTGAAAATTCTCTGGTATTTTTTCACTCTGGAAGTTTTTCCAGCATTGACAATTAAATGAGTTTGTTATATATTATGAAGTTGCTATGTCAAGTTATATTGATTTAAAATTTATTAATGAATTATCGTCAAGATTAGGGCAGTTTAAGAAGAAAGGTGATTACCTTTTCAACTTCAGGTGTCCTCATTGTGGTGACTCTAAAAAGAGTAAAACCAAGGCGAGAGCATATTTTTATCAGGTAAAAAATGATATGTTCTTTAAATGCCACAATTGTGGTGAAGGTCAAAGTCTTGCAAATTTTCTAAAATTCATAGACCAAAAAAAATATGAACAATATTTACTAGAAAGATATAAAGGGTCAGCGCCCTCCACGCCAGCACCTAAATTTGATTTTAAACCTACGAAGTTTAAAGATATAGATTATTTTAGTAAATTAAAAAAGATAAGTGAATTAGATGATGAACACCCAGCGAAACAAGTTGTAATAAAAAGACAAATACCAACAGAGTATCACAGCAAGTTGTATTTGTGTAATAAATTTATGTCATTTGTAAATGAGGTTAAACCAAATACTTTTCCTCATACAAAAGGCGAACACCCAAGGTTGATAATACCTTTTTACGGTGTTGATGGCAACCCTTTTGCTTTTCAAGGCCGTGCATTTGGTAATGAACAACCAAAATATCTCACAATAAAGTTTGATGAGAATAAACAAAAAGTTTTTGGTCTTGATAAAGTAAATTTACAGAATGATATTTTTATTGTAGAAGGACCAATTGATAGTATGTTTATTGATAATTGTTTGGCGGCTGGCGGTGCAGATTTAACGCTACGTGTGCCACCTGAACAGGTAACATATATATTTGATAATGAACCAAGAAATAAAGAGATAATAAAAAGAATGTATGATGTTATTGAAAAAAATTATAACATAGTAATATGGCCACAACACATACAATCCAAAGATGTAAACGATTTAATTATGTCAGGAATGACAAAAGATGAGGTTAAGAAACTTATAAGTATTAACACGTTTTCAAAATTAAGCGCCTTGACCAAATTAACCGATTATAAGAAATGTTAGGAGAAAAATATGGTAGAAAATAATAAACTGAATGTGAAAAAAAGAAATGGCAGAGGATTAGAAGCTCTTAACATTGATAAGATACACGAAATGGTAGAGTATGCTTGTGAAGATATATCAGGTGTTTCATCATCACAGGTAGAAATGAATTCAGGCCTACAATTTTATGATGGTATTTCAACAGACGAAATTCAAAAAATATTAATCAAGTCAGCTTCAGATTTAATTTCACTAGATAATCCTAATTATCAATATGTTGCTTCAAGACTACTACTTTATAGTTTAAGAAAACAAATTTTTCATAAATTGTGGGACCACCCACATATTTTCACACACGTTACCAAGTGTATTGATAAAGGAGTTTATGACTCTGAAATCTTACAATGGTACGACAAAAAAGATTTTGACCGTATGGAAAATTGGATTAATCACGAAAGAGATTATGATTTTACATATGCAGGTTTAAGACAAGTGATTGACAAATATTTGGTACAAGATAGAAGTACAGGCGAAGTGTTTGAAACACCTCAATTTATGTATATGATGATTAGTGCCACATTATTTGCAAAATACCCAAAAGCAAAAAGGATGAGTTATGTTAAAAAATATTATGACGCAATTTCAAAATTTAAAATCAACATACCTACCCCAGTTATGGCTGGCGTTAGAACACCTATCCGCCAGTATGCTAGTTGCGTGTTGGTTGATGTTGATGACACTTTGCCTAGCATTTTCTCTAGTGATATGGCTATTGGTAACTACGTTGCTCAAAGGGCTGGTATCGGTATTAATGCTGGTCGTATCAGAGGAATCAATTCCAGAATTAGAGGCGGTGAAGTCCAACACACAGGAGTTGTACCGTTCCTCAAAAAGTTTGAGTCAACGGTTAAGTGCTGTACTCAAAACGGCGTTAGAGGCGGTAGTGCAACGGTTCACTTCCCTATTTGGCACCAAGAAATAGAAGACATTATTGTTCTTAAAAACAATAAAGGTACTGAAGATAACAGAGTTAGAAAGTTAGACTATTCTATTCAGATTTCAAAACTATTCTATGAAAGATTTATCAATGACGAAGATATTACCTTATTCTCACCACACGAAGTACCTGAACTCTATGAAGCGTGGGGTACAGAGGCGTTTGATGACATATACATCAAAGCCGAAAGAAAAACAAGTATTAAAAGAAAAAAAGTAGGCGCTCAAGAATTATTTTTTGATTTACTAAAAGAGAGAGCAGAAACAGGTCGTATTTACATTATGAATATTGACCATTGTAATACTCACTCTAGTTTTAAAGATAGAGTTTATATGTCTAACTTATGTCAAGAGATTACTTTACCTACTGACCCTATTCAACATATTGATGGTAAAGGTGAGATTGCATTATGTATTTTAAGTGCAATCAATGTAGGTAAATTAAACTATCTTGATGAGTTAGAAAACCTTTGTGATTTAACGGTAAGAGCTTTAGAAGAAATTATAGACCATCAAAAATATCCTGTTGTGGCTGCTGAGGTTTCTACTAAAGCAAGAAGGAGTTTAGGCATTGGTTATATTGGTCTTGCACATTATTTGGCAAAACAAAAAGTTTCGTATGAAGATAAAGCAGCTTGGAAAGAAGTTGACGAATTAACAGAGGCATTTCAGTATTACCTATTAAAGGCAAGTAATAATATCGCAAAAGAAAAAGGTGCTTGCGAATACTTTAATAGGACAAAATATTCAGACGGTATCTTACCAATTGATACCTACAAAAAAGAGGTAGATGAGATTGTAAATCGTAAGCTATCTATGAAGTGGGAACAATTAAGAAAAGACATCAAAGAGTTTGGGCTAAGACATAGCACCTTATCAGCTCAAATGCCGTCTGAATCTTCTAGTGTGGTATCTAATGCGACAAATGGCATAGAACCACCTAGAGATTATCTATCTGTTAAAAAGTCTAAAAAAGGTACTTTAAAACAAATAGTGCCAGATTATAACAGATTAAAGAACTTTTATACTCTATTATGGGATATGAAAGGGAATACAGGATATATAAATATCGTTGCAGTTATGCAGAAATATTTTGACCAAGCAATTTCTGGTAACTGGTCATATAATCCTGAACACTTTGAAGAGGGTCAAGTACCTATTTCGGTTATGGCTCAAGATTTGTTAACAACTTATAAATTAGGTTGGAAGACTTCTTATTATCAAAATACTTATGATAGTAAGAAAGATGAAGACGAGCCTTCACATCCATTAGGATGGAAGGACAAAGTTGAAGAGACTGAACCAGCAACTCTACAAGTGCCTGAAGATGATGAGGCTTGTGAGTCTTGCACAATATAAAGGAGAATTATGGCTTTTTTATGTGTAAATACACCTCATATAGATGTATTTGTTAAAAAGGAATACCTCTATGACCACCAAAAAGGCCACGGTGAATTTGTTGAGGGTGTTTGGGTAACAGCAAAGTCTATACAAGGCAGAGCATTATACTTTGAAACTTATATACCAGAGTATGGTGCTTTATATGATAAATTACCTATAAGTGCGTTTGTTTGGAAGAAAACAGATGAAGAAGTACCACTTACAGAGTTGCAACTATGGGATTGTTTTAGTTATGATATTGCAATTGTAGAAAAAAAGATGATGAGTGGCAATCAAGTTAAGTATTTGTCGCCATCTAAAAAATGGTACAAAGGTTGGTATTTGTTTACAATAGACAATGCTAACTCAACGAATTTAGAAAGAAATGTGACCTATAGCGAAGTGCCAAGTCAACATAAGTCTTTCAATATATTAAAGTTAGAGAACGGTTATTTTGCCGCTCAACCTAACAACAGAGTTATCTTTTATGATAAGTCCTATACTCCAAGCGAGTTGAAGTTTCCCGACTTCAAGGTGTCCACGAAAGAGTATAGTGTAGAGGGAGAACAAAAATGGACAGCAGGTGATGACGACAAATTTTTTTATGAACTGAAAGAGAGTAAAAACTAAAATGGCAAGAAGTGTATTTAATACAAATAAAAATTTAGATTTCACAAAACAACCTATGTTTTTTGGTGAAGATTTACAAGTGCAACAATATAGTGATATGAAATATCCTATATTTGATAAACTAAACCAACAACAACTAGGTTACTTTTGGAGACCTGAAGAGGTATCTTTGCAGAAAGATAGAAACGATTATCACGAACTATCTGAACAGCAAAAGTTTATCTTTACGGCTAATCTAAAGTATCAAACTATGTTAGATAGTGTTCAAGGTAGAGGACCTTGTCTTGCATTTTTACCTTTTGTTTCTTTACCAGAGATTGAAGGTTGTATTGTTACCTGGGATTTTATTGAGACTATTCATAGTAGAAGTTATACTTACATCATTAAAAATTTATACTCACAACCAAGTGAAGTATTTGATACTATTATTGGTGATGAGAAGATTGAAAGAAGAGCTAAGACTATTACTGAAACTTATGATGACCTAATTGATTCAGGTTATAAGTGGCATTTAAATAAAGATAGTGTTGACGAATATGAACTAAAGAAAAAATTATGGAAAGCATTGGTAACGGTAAACATACTAGAGGGTTTAAGATTCTATGTATCATTTGCTTGTTCGTTTGCGTTTGGTGAATTAAAACTATTAGAAGGCTCTGCTAAGATTATTTCATTTATTGCTCGTGATGAATCACAACATTTAGCAATGTCTCAAAGAATAATTAATAATTATAGAGACCACGAAAACGATAAAGTGATGAACAAAGTTATTAAAGATACTGAAAAAGAAGTTTATCAAATGTATGATGAAGCTGTACAGGAGGAAAAACGTTGGGCAACATATCTATTTTCCAAAGGAAGTATGATTGGTTTATCAGAAAAACTATTACACCAATTTGTAGAATATATGGCGAACCGAAGAATGAAAGGTATAGGCCTAGAACCAAGATACGAACAAAAAACAAATCCACTTCCGTGGGTAGAACATTGGTTAAATAGTAGGTCAACTCAAAACGCTCCTCAAGAAACAGAGATTGAAAGTTATGTAATTGGTGGTATTAAACAAGACGTTAAAAAAGACCAATTTAAAAAGTTTAAACTATAATGAAAGAAAAAGTCCAAAAAAATTGTCAAAATTGCGAGACTAAATATACCATAGAATGGGATTTAGATGAGCAGGATATGAATCCTGCAACTTGTCCATTTTGTGGATTTGAGGTAGGCGAGGAAGATGATGAAATCTGGACAAACAAAGACGAAGACGATAGTTGGAATTGATTATAGTTTAACAAGTCCGGCTATTTGTGTTAATAATGAAAACTTAATGTTCTTCTATTTAACTAATAAGAAGAAGTGGATTGGAAAAATGAGCGAAGATATAATTGGTTATGAACATAAAGAATGGACTGACCCTATTCAAAGATTTAAACAAATATCAGACTTTGCTTTAGATATTATTTCACCACTACTTAATCCAAAAGTTTACATAGAAGGATATTCCTTTGGTTCAAAAGGCCAAGGGTTATTTCAGATAGCTGAGAATTGTGGTCTGTTAAAGTATAGACTTATGGAGAATGAAATACCTTATGACACGGTTGTGCCTAGTGTGGTTAAAAAAGGTGCAACAGGAAAAGGTAATGCAGATAAAGATATGATGTATGAGGCTTTTAAAAAAGAAACAAAACTAGACTTGAAAAAGATATTTGATACAGAAAAAGTAGGTAATCCTATTTCAGATATTGCTGATAGTTATTTTATACAAAAGATTGGAAGTGAGAAGTGAAATTAGAGAAAACTTGGTGGTTACCTGAATGGGACACACATTACAAAGAACATATAACGCAAGACCATAATGGTGATTTTCAATATCAAAAAGAACAAAGAGATTATGCTACATCTTATTGTAAAACTAAAAAACTTGCGTTAGATGTAGGTGGTAACATTGGTTTTTGGTCTAAAGACTTAGCAAAAAATTTTGAAAGAGTTGTTGCGTTTGAACCACATCCAGAAAATATAGCTTGTTATAAAAAAAATATGGAAGGCTTTACTAATTGGGAACTAGAAGAAGTTGCCTTATCTAATAAAAGTCAAATTGGTGCCACATTATTTCAAAGTCCAGATGAAAGTGGTAATGTCAGTTTAAATTCTCACGGCGTAGAATACGGTAACTCTAAAAGAACTTTAAAAAAGAGTTTAATAAAAAAATTAACAACAGATGTAAAATTATTAGATGATTATATTAATAAATTTAAATATCAAAACATTGACTTTTTAAAAGTTGATTGTCAAGAACACGAAAAAGAAATTATGTTAGGTGCATTAAAACTATTATCTGAACACGATTCCGTTGTGTGTTTAGAATTGCCATTAAGAAATGACGCAGAAAAAGAATATGCAAAAGACGTAGAGAATATATTAATATCAATTAAATACTTTAAAAGAGGTAATTTAAGAAAAGAAACTATATTTACAAGATGATAGGCGTAGTTACCACATTAAATAAGAAGTTATATAAACAATATGGTCATAAGTTTTTTGATACTTATAACTGGCCATTTAATCTTATTGTATATAGTGAAGACTTAAACGATATACCTAATTCGGATATTGTTATTAAAAGTATCTTTGATGAGATACCACAATGCGAGGGGTTTGTAAACAGAAACAAAACAAAACCTGTTGCAGATACACCATCAGGTTATATAAATGATGGTGTGAGATTTAGTTATAAAGTATATGCATATACAAATGAGATTATTACTAACGAAGATTATAAAGGTTTAATTTGTATTGACGCTGATAGTGTATTTTACAAAATGATTGATGAAGATTGGATTAATAAACATATACATAATGATAATGCAATGATGACCTATCTAGGTAGAGGTAAACATTATAGTGAGTGTGGGTTTTTATATTTTAATATGAAACATCCAGAGGTAATAAACTATGCTATTGAAATGCAAAAGATGTATAACGAAGACCTGATATATAAAGAAAAAGAACAACACGATAGTTATATATGGGATTTAGTGAGAAAAAGATTTGAAAAAAATGGAGTTGTAAACAAAGATATTGGTGACGGTAAAGTAGGACACGTTCAATCAAGGTCTATATTAGGACCAGTTTACGACCATATAAAAGGTCCTAAAAGGAAAAAACTAATGAGAAGTCCGGAGGCTAGAGTATGATATACAATTCATATGTAGAAGAATGTTCAGATATTAAACCTATACCTGAAGAACTAATACAAAAGTTTGATGTGGTAAAAAGTAAACCAATTGATGGCAAGTATGAGAAATATAAAGAAGAGTTTAGTTATCACAAAGTAGAAAATGATTTAAAAGATTGGGTAAAACAAGAATTTAAAAGTGCATTATATCCAGATGGAACTAAAGTTTATTACTTTATTGGCACTAATATGGATAAGTTTTTAGATTGGAATATACAAGAAATGTATTTTTATCCTGTTCAGTTTGAAGATAATCAATGGCGTTTTTGGTCACAATGGTATGAGAATGAACGTATTGAAGAGACAAGAAGAATACAAGATAAAGAAGCTGAACTATGTAAATTTAAATTTAAACCTGAACCAGGTAAATGGTACAGAATGAAAGTAGATGAAATATTTGATTTAGAAACTAAAACACCAATTATGGGAATTGTAGCATATGATTAAAGTTTTTATTGGTTATGATAGTAAAGAAAAGGTGGCGTTCAACGTATTGTCTTATAGTATTTTAAAGAATAGTACAAGACCTGTTTCAATTACGCCAATATATTTACCTAATATCAAAGATAATTTTACAAGAGAACGAAGTAATATAGAATCAACTGAATTTAGTTTTAGTAGATTTATTGTACCTCATCTTACAAACTATAAAGGCTGGGCAGTTTTTATGGATTGTGACCAATTAATGGTAGGTGATATTGCTGAACTATGGCGATTACGTGATGAGAAGTATGCCGTTCAAGTTTGTAAACACGATTATGTACCAAGAACTGATACAAAGTTTTTAGGTCAAGTACAAACAAAATATCCTAAAAAGAACTGGTCTAGTTTTATGTTAATGAATTGTGATAAATGTACAGCATTAACACCTGATTATGTTAACACAGCCACAGGTTTACAATTACACCAATTTAAATGGTTGACAGATGATAACTTAATTGGTGATTTACCGTTAGAATGGAACTGGTTAGCAGGTGAGTACGAGTATAAAAAAGATGTAAAGAATATTCACTATACAGAGGGTGGACCTTGGTTCAACGAATATAGAGATTGTGATTATTCAAAAGAATGGTTAGACCATTATAGTGAGTGTTGTGATATTGAATGATAGAAGGATTTTGTACAGGCTCTGGTGCTAAAGATAGATATGTTGTTGCCTTTTCAAAAATAGTACATAGGAACAGCAGAGAGAAAATACCACCATTTGAAAAAGGTAGTTGGCCAACGTTTGATTGGGAAAAGTGGACTACTAATCCTCTTGCAGTTGTAGGAACATTAAGAGGTTGTGAAGAGATAATATGGGAATGTCAAAAAAGAAACCACGAATTCTATTATATGGACCACGCATACTTTCACGCAACAAGAGATTATGCCCCAGGTCCTTACGGCCAATTGTACAGAGTAATAAAAAATCAAATGCAACTTAACAAGTTAGTTGAGTTGACAAAAGCAGATAAGAAAAGAATAGAAAAATATAAACCAATAAAANTTAAAAGTTGGAAGTTTGGTACATATATTTTAGTATGTCCACCTACAAAAGCAATTTGTAGATTATATCATACAACTGAAGAGAAGTGGTTAAATGATACACTTAAAACACTAAAGAAACATACAGATAGAGAAATTAGAATTAGAAAGAAAGGTGATACCACACCTTTAGTAGAACAATTAAAAAATAGTTGGGCAATGGTCACTATGCAATCAACGGCTGCCATAGAGGCAGTATTAAATGGTGTACCAGTATTTTGTGATGAAGTATCACAAGCAAATGTTATTGGTGAAAATAATTTATCTAAAATAGAAAAACCATATTACGCAGACAGAGATATTATAGAGAAGTGGATTGATAGTTTATTAAGTAGTCAATTTACTATGGAAGAAATTAAAAATGGTGTTGCACACGAAGTTGTTAAGAGGTTACAATGATAGTTGGTTTTTGGGGCTCATTTAGAGAGGGTGATTTTTTTAAATTTCCTACNCACGCAGATTACAAATATGCTAAGTTTGAGGANCGTTTACACCTTGAACACGCTAAGGCATATGTGACCACAGGTGTCAAAGGTGTTTTTAAAGATTATAAAAATCAATATGACTATATTACAGAGACAAAAAAGCCTGTAATAGTATTTGAAGGCGCTACATTTAGAAGAAACATAAAAGTTGGTGACCCTAATTATTATTATAGAATTGGTTTAAATGATTACACNTATAATAAAGGTATATTTAAAAATCAAAATTCACCATCAGACAGGTGGAAAATGATACAAGAAGAACAAGGTATTGAAATTAAACCTTGGCGTAGTACAGGTAGATATATTCTAGTTTGTTTACAAAACCCTAGTGATACAAGTTTAAATGATTTATATACAGCTGATATGCAAGATAAATTACCTGTACATACAAAGGCTAGAGGCACACAATGGAATTATATTAACTACCTTTATAAGATAATGAAGAAAATTAGTAAGTTGACTAAAGAACCTATCGTAGTAAGATTTCATCCTAGATTTTTACAAAAATATGGTAATATAAAACCAGAGGGTGGTCAAAAAGGTGGTTTCTTTACAAGATTTAGAGAAGCAGGTATCAAAAACCAAATTATATATAGTACAAACTATGATGACTATAATGAAACAAATGGTGGTAGTGGTTTTCAAAAAGATTTAGATGGTGCAAGAGTAGTTGTTTCATATTCAAGCAATGCATTGGTAGAAAGTGTTTGTGAGGGTATACCAACGGTTGCTTTATCAGAAACATCACACGCTTGGCCAGTAAGTTACCACAAGCTTGACATTATAGGTGAAGATAGTATAAAATGTAATTTTGATAGAAAACAATGGTTGTATGATTGTGCCTATACACAATGGAAACAAGAAGAGATTAATAGTGGCGAAGTACACAGGAGATTATTAGATGATTATAACGCATAAAATGAGCTGGGACAAATGTTTGTCTCATAAGATTTGGCCGGCAATAGAAAAAGGTTGGCAAGATGAAGATAAAGAGATACACTTCTTTTGGGGTTTAGGTGGTAAAAATACAGAATTAATTAGAGAGTGTACACACCTTGAAAAAGAATGGTGGTATGTTGATGTAGGTTATTTAAATGCTCCTTTTGTACGTTATCCAGAACCAATTGTAGATTGGGATAGATTCTATATTAGAATTGCAAAAGGTAATTTACACACAATCAGAGGCAGAGTTGGAGATGGAAAAAGAATAAGTCAATTAGAACACGAAGGCATTGATTGTCAGTTTAAAGGTTGGGACACAGGTAAACCAAAACATATTTTGTTGGCACCATCATCATCTACGGTAACGTTTCATATAAATGGTTGTTCAGTAGAAAAATGGACAGAGATTGCAACACACCAAATTAATCAGTTTCTAAAAGGTACTGAACACGAAGGATTGCCAATTAAGTTTAGAAATAAACCAAGACCAGGAAATGAGTTTTGGAATACAGATATTAGAGCAGATTTACAAGGTGCTCACGCATTGGTAACCAATATGTCTTTATCAGCTATTGACGCTATCTTAAATATGACACCTGTATTTGCACACAAAAGAAACATTGTAAGTTTTATTGCAGGCCAACACATAGGTAAAATTGCAAAACCAATGAGACCTGGACATAAGACGGTAAACGAGTGGTTGAAAATGGTAGTAGATAATCAGTTTAAATTATCAGAGATTGCTGATGGTACTGCTTATGAAATGTTAATGCAACAACCAAACAATAAACTAGAACCAAAACAAATACAGGACCAGATTAAATAATGATACAAGAAGGTACTTTTGATATGTTTACAACACCTATTAAGGTGGCAAAATCAAAACTAGATAATAATTTGATGGCAAATTATATTTTAGATTTTTGTAAAGATAATGAGGGTAGATTAAATACACAAAACCCTAAAGGTCGTTTAGTATCTAATGAGGGTGGGTTTCAATCAAAAGATATTGACTTTGAATATCATAAAAGATTAAAACCTTTATTTGCATTTTTAACTGAACAAGGTAATAACTTATCAGATGAGTTAGGTTTTCCTAGAGTAAAATTAGATAATCTATGGTTCAATATAAATGGATACAAAGATTTCAACCAAGACCATAGACACGCAGGTTGTATATATTCAGGTGTATATTACATACAGACACCAGAAAAATGTGGTGATATAATGTTTACTAGTCCAGCTGCTATAGAATTAGAGGCATATTGGGACCAACATATAAAAGATAAAAATAACCACCCTAGAACAAACATACATTGTTCTTGCAAAGCAGAAGCAGGTGTTATGTATCTATTTCCTAGTTTCTTAACTCACGGTGTATTACCTAATCTAAATGAGAATGAGAAAAGAATATCAGTAGCGTTTAATTTTAAAAAGATGTTATAAAATGAATTTTGTATGCGTTTATTATGGCAACAAATATAGACCAGAGTATGTACAAAAATTGTACAATATGGTCAAAAGACACCTAACAATAAAACATAATTTTATATGTTTTACAGATAACACTTCACTACATAGAATAGTAAAAGGCGACATAGACTTTAGAAAGTTTCCTTTAGATGATGAGATTGGTTGGTGGAACAAATTACAATTATTTCATCCAGATAGTGGTCTAGTAGGTGAAAATCTATATATGGATTTAGATGTAGTTATCTTAAAGAACATCAATCAAATGGCTCAATTTGGTGATACAGAAACCTTTGGTGCTTTACACGATTTCACAGGTCATACAGGTATTAATTCTTCTATAATGAAGTTTAATAATACTATTATGACACCAGCTGTATGGTACAGATACTATGAAGACAGACCAAGATGGCGTAAACATCAAGGTGACCAGAATGTGACCTATGAATTTATGAAAGACCATACCAACTTACAATATATGCCTAATGAGTGGACGTTTTCATATAAGTGGTATTCTAGGAAAGAACCAAGATTTAGTAAGTCAGATTGGACGTTTGAAATGTCTTACGAATCGTTGGTGGCCGTGTTTCACGGACAACCTAATCCTCACGAATCAGATGTGCCTTGGGTACTAGAAAACTGGAAATAGAACAAAACCAGAACATACAACCTCTGTAATCGTTACCTGGTCTCATAAAAAAAATTCAAAAAAAGTGAAAAAAGTGCTTGCTTTCTATGGTGGATATGATATTATAATTGTATATGATAAAGAAAAAAACACTACAACAAAGAATACAAGAAGCTAAGAAAAGAAATCTCTTGACTTTATTGCAAATCTTTGATATACTAATTAATAATAACCAAAAGGAGACTACATTATGGCAAAAGTAAAAAGCTATTATACTGAAATCGCTGACGAACAAGTTAGTGATATTTTGAAATCTTATACAGATGGTAAAATTACCGCTGATAAGGCAAAAGAAGATATATCTAAAGTAGATAATCTTAACTTGATTGATATTGATGAAAGCAATATTGATGATGTTTTATATTTCGCAATGGAAGACGCAAAGGCGGCTGCTTAATGACAAAAGGGTCTAGTTTAAATTTAGTTTACGGTAGAGAGTATTTTGACGAAGAAGATACAGAATGGTTTTTTATTTACCATACTATTTTTAGAAATGTACCTTTAAGTCAACTTGACAGGTTGAACAATAAAGAATTTCAGGCTAAAATAAAAACTTATTGTGATAAACACTACAAAGAGGATGCCACAAATGGTACAGGTAACTCTAAAGTAGAAATGATACACGGTGATAAGTATTATGAAACTTATGAAGATGTCTTTGGTGAAACAGCTATTGGTGATAATGCATTATTTAATGATTATGGTCAAATGTGGAATGGTAGACAATTCTTCAAATACGATTTTGCGCCATCTTTGACGGCACAATTTACACACAAACATTTAAACACTAAAATAGGAGGACACACTAATGATAATTAATGTAGGTGATACAATCAAAGCAAACCACGGTAGAAGTGGTGAGATAATTAATATCGGTATTGCTACTGAAGCAACTGATATAGCGGCTGAAAATGATACAGCCTTAAATGCAAAAACATATGATACAGACCTTGGCTATAAAGGTGCTGTAACCTATTCAGGTGAGAATGGTACTTATTGGTGCTATTTTGACCAGATAGAAGACAATCTTACTGAAAAAGAAAAGTCAGATGTTGATGTACAAATTAACCTTGATAACGAATGGTGGAAATAATGGATATGTATGTTAGTTTATTCATATCAGCTGCTGTTTTAGTTATGTTGGTATATTGTTTATATCTTACTAATGGTTGTAAAAAAATCTTAAATAAGATGATTAAAAGAAATAAAAAGTATCAAAAGGATATTGATAAATCTATTAAGGCAAATAATGACACAGCCTAATAAACCAAATCCTTGGGAACAAGATATAATTGACAACGCAGATAGTTATTCTGTTGTTGAGTGGCGTCCATTGAATAAGACCACAAAGACCGTTGTTAAGACTTATCAAGAGGCTAAAGAACTATTTGATAAAACAATTGTTGAGCATACAGCCACACTTGTTTATGCGATTAAAAATAATTCACACGCTAATTTGAATCATTTAGATGATTTTAGCAGAAAGGTTAAATATGTCAAATCAAAGACCAGGTAAATTTCAATCAAGACCAGAAATGGGTATGACTCAAGAAATGGGTACACTAAAGTTTTTTAAACTTGCACAAAAGGTTTTGGAAAAAGAAGGTAAAATGGACGAGGCATTTAACTTTGAACAAATGGCTGATTGGGTACAATCTGGAAAAAGGTTGCCAAATACAGAGGAAGATGTTATAAAAGCGTTAGGAATATAATTATGAAATACAATGAAGATAAAATACTAAAAGAAATAGGTACATACATAGAATCAACGTATGGCCAACACTATGCTCAAGTTAAAGAGGGTGTACAAGTACAAGACCTTTTGAGGTCGTGTGGTATAGATAAAGATTTTTGTCAAGCCAATGCAATTAAATATCTTGCAAGGTTTGGTAAGAAAGATGGTCGTAATAGAAAAGACTTATTAAAGGCTGTCCATTATATTGTTTTATTAATGTCAAGTGAAGATGAATCTAATGCCAAAAAGAAACTTAAATAAACAAGAATTATATCTTATTGCTTTAAAAAAGCATATCAAGTGGATGAGGTCACTAGGTCTCAACGTTGGTGATGACGGACATATTATCAAGTCTAGTTATAATACCAATGATGACGGCTATTACCCCACAACTGACTTATCAGATATACAACCACAACCTAAATTATCAAATGTTATAGGTAATGGTATCAAAACTGATAATAGTTGGAAGATAGAAGAGTCAAAGAATTTTACAATCGTGCCGGCATATAACAAAGGACCATATATGGTGGTGAATAGAAAAGACCTGAAAACAGCAGGAAGGAAAGTCTAATGAATGAAATATTAGTTATGATTGATGACCTTAAAAAAGTCAAAGCAAAATTGGTGAGTGGTGACACCCCTGGTGCAATCAAATTGATTGACGAAGTTGTTGCCTATAAAGAAAAAGAAGTCAAGGATTTTGAAACTTGGCTTGAAGAAGAACATAAAGATGAACACGTCCAGGTTGAAGAACAGATAAACTTACCCTTTCCAGAGGGGGTACGGTAGTACGTAATATGGTTGATTCGTCAATCCAGGTGCGTCCTAGACGCTTAAATATGCACAAAAAGCGTGTAATTACGTCATTATTTATAGGCTTGACATTTAGAGAGTTTTCTGGTATAGTAAGTGAATATTAATAAACAACCTTGGGAGGTTATATAGTATGTCGTTTAAGTATGAAAAAGAAACTCTATTTGCAGAGTTTAAAAATGCAAAAGATAAAGATGTCAAATTGAGTAAGAAGAAATCTATGTTTGACAAGTTGAATGATTATTACACAAATAGAATACAATTCTGTAAAGACCATATAGAACTTAAAAATAAACACCCCGAATATTATGATGGTTTAGATATAAAGTTTGATAACTTATTACTAGGTTACCAATCTGTAAATCCACTAGACCATTTTTACAATAAAGTTTTTGGTATGTCATATGCCGAAAAAATGAGAATCACCGAGATTGAACTTATGGAAAAAAGAGCTAATGAGGGTGTCGGTGTCTAATTACTTAACAGACCAACAGATAGAGGAAATCGTGGATAAAGTGATAAAAAAAGTTTGGGAGAGGGTAGTAGCATTTGGCCTAGTATTGGTATTTGCTTTTGTACTTGTTTCTTTAGAACTTAATAAAGCGAAAGCTGATGAAGTGACTACAATAACTCCACAGGAGTTTGTAGAAACGGTTGTTGCTGTACCTGGGAAAGCAAAAGACTTTGCTCAGAGTGAATGGCAGAAAACAAAAGAATACCAAGCAGAGTCTTGGGCTGATATGAAAGCACAATTTATCAGTACAAAGGAAAAGATAACTAATCTTTTTGTTAAAAACTAATGGTACAGAATATTAAATCTTTTTGTGATAAGATTGATTCTATAAAGAAGATGGCGGATAATTTGAGAGAGACTTCGCCATCTGACCCATTAATTAGAAACAAGATTGAAGTTATACAAGCAGATTCATTATTAGTTGCTAAAACTAAAGTTGACTCTGAATTTTTTGAAAATATAAATGATTATGAAAAAACTATTGATGAAGACAACCATTATGATTATAATGGTCTTGACGTTAACAAATTGTAGTACCGTAAATAGAACACATTTAGGTGCTATTTCAGGTGGTGGTTCTACCACAGCATTATGTGTAGAGTCTGGTATTACAGACCCTTATGCTGTTGCTGGTTGTGCCGTTGTTGGTGCATTTGCAGGTGCTGAACTACTTTACAATTCAGACAAAGATGTACATAACGCAGTATTTGTAGACCATTTAAACACGGCGCCAAACGGTGCAAGTTATACAAATTGGTACAATTCTAAAACTGGTAATTCTGGTATAATTCATACAACAAAATCATATACACAGGGGCCATTAAAATGTACAGAGTATGACCACACGGTTGATATTACTAATAGTTGGCCGTTGATTGGTATTGGTGGTGTTAATAGAGAAGTTGTATTTGGTACTGCTTGTCAGTTACCAGATGGTCAATGGATAGAAAAACCGAGGTTAAACTAATGTCAAAAGAATATAGCTCACACGATTGGAGAAAAAATACAGACGAAGCTGTGATTGTAGATGGTCAACACGTTTTAAAAGTAAATGATAGTAAAGTTTTATTTAAAAATCCAAAAACTCTTAAAGAGCAAGAGGTTGATGTATCAAGGTTGATAAGAGTATTTGTAAACAATTTAGAACAAAATAAAAAGAGTGTAAAATGAGTACAATAGAAATTCTTAAAAAAGAAAAACAAGAACTAAAAGAAGAATTAGAACTTTATGAGTTTAATGGACCATCTTCTAAAATACAAGAGATAGAAGATAAACTTTACGAAGTAAATGATAGTTTAAAGAAATTAGGTGTAGCAAATGTTTGACCCCGATAATAAAATAAAAAGATATTTGACTTGGTCATTTGTATTAATAGTATTTTTACTAATTACTGGTATAGCTAATGCTAAAGATGAGAATTATTACGCTAAGATTTTGCCTATCAATCCTGAAGAAACAGGAGGGCAATACTGCTTTATTAAAGTAATCATCAAACAAAAAGGTGATGAAATAATAAAAGAAGAGGTGATGGAATGTGCTGATGGTAAAAGAAGACAAGACGGTCTCGGTTATTGGGACTTGTTTGCTCAATTTTACTACTTCAATACTACCAAAATGCCTCAATATTGTCGGTATTATAGCCGACAAGGACACGCTTTTAAATCATATGGGAAGTTGTGTCTTCAACCAGACGGAAAATGGGAGGTCGTTCAATGATTAGAAACTTAATCATACTTTCCCTTGCTTTAGTTATAATATATGATGTATCAAGTGACCAGGCGTTAGGATACGTTCAAACCACGCTTGACTTTATACAAGATTTGTTATATGATGTAAAGGAGAGTAAAAACTTATGATGAAAAACAAACTAAAAATAGTAGGTGTACTTGCTACGGCATTGTTATTAAATGCTTGTGCTGGTGGTACTTACAAAATCAAGTCTGAAAATGGTAAGACAATGAATAAAGTACCAAGTTGGTATATGGCAGACTATTCTGAAAGAAAAGCCTGTGATACTGATTTAATTGGTAAAGGCAAAGATAAACTTTGTTTATTCGGTGTTGCTACTAGTGTTTCACCAGACTTACAATTAGCGATAGAGAAAGCTAAAATGTATGCGAAGTCAGAAATTGCTGACGTAGTAGCAGGTGAAATGAATAAAGAGTCTAAGCAGTTTATTACTGAACTTGGCAAAACCAATACGAAGACTACCGTATCAGAGGTAGAATCTACTTTGATTAATGTAATCAAAAATACCAAAGTTAGAGGTTATGAAATCTGGAAACAAGATGTCACTTTAACTAAAGAGGGTTATTACAGAGCTTGGATTGGTTTAAGATTGCCATTAGGTGAGTACAATAAGATGTATAACTACACTATTGAACAAGCTGTTGACGCTCATAACATAAAAGAAAAAGCAAAAGAAGCTTGGTCTAGTATGTTGGAAAAAGATGGTAAACAAAATGACAATAACAATTTATAGTAAAAACAATTGTGTTTATTGCTCAAAGGCAAAGGCCTTGATAAAAGGCCTTGGTCTGGAATATGAAGAGAAATCACTAGAGAAAGACTTTGGTGGTGACCCTAGTAAACTAATTGAGGACATTGGTAAAAATGTTAGAGCAATGCCTCAAATTAAAATAGATGGTGAGTTAATTGGTGGTTATAATCAGTTAGTTGAGTATTTTGAAAAACAAAACAAAGTTAATTTCAAGGGAGAAATAATTGCCGAATGATAATATCATATTCTTTCCAGAGCATAAACGTAAGAGAGAAGTTAGACAAGAACAAGATACGAAGTTTGCAGAGGAATTAAAAAAGAAACAAACTAAAGACTTTGTTGAGACTTTAGTTGATGAAATAGGATTTGACTTATTAAAGAAATTTGTTGACGCTGGTATGAGAACACAAAATCACACATTTACAAAAGACCTTGCGATAGTAATAGACGCAATACGTGGTCTTGCATACAGAGATTTTGATATGGGACACCCAGCTCAATTATTAAGTGAGAAAATGGTATCGTTAAAAGTTAACAAAGATGGTAACTTTAGAACTGCCAAGATAACTTACGATATGTTTTTAGAAAAACCAAAACCGGCAACTAATCCGTTTTCTAAAGATGTAAAAAAAGAATTAGACTATTTAAGGGACGGTGGTGATATGTTTGACCCCGATATTGACCTTGATTAAAGAATTCTGGAGGGCACACAATATATATTCGCTGTGTACTCTGAATGGTGTTGTGACCATAACACAAAGAGAAAGGAAAGGTAAACAATAATGTTTAACTTTATCAATAATATCTTTAAAGGAGATAAAACTATGGCTAATAAAAAGCTAACTAAAACTGAAAAGATTAGAAATCTTTTTGCAAAAGGTTCAGATGTTTCTTGGAAACAATTGAGAAACACTTACGACCTTAAATCACCAGCTGCAATGGTTGGTAAATTAAGAAACGAAGGAATGATGATTTATGAAAATAGGT